>JAYUJX010000528.1:0-4028 GCA_043764955.1 Polaromonas sp. | reverse complement strand
GCGCTGTGTAGCCAGAATTGATCAGTTTTCCGTAATAACCAGCCAATTGCATGACCCATATGTTGTGCAAATAATGAAGTGGCGGACATTCGTGAATGGGGTAGCTGACAATCTTGTCTGTTTTCGCCATGACGGGTGCCCAATCCGCGAAATTCAATTGACTGGGTTTTCTGGTTTCATCGTGTATGCGGCTCAGCCAAGGTTTGACATCTCTGATTTGTAGCACCAAGGCGGTCGCTAACAGCAAGGTGATTAGCCAGGTCTTTTTTTTCAGCAAACTTGCTAAAGTCACAAACAAGATGAATGTGCTGACTGGCCAGAAAAAGCGGCCTGCTGCGCGGAATGTACCTGTCAATCCCTCTGACCAAACAGGAAGATTAAACGAAAACAAAACAGCATCATTAAAGTGCACATGGTTGGTAACTGCGTACAGCAAAAATCCAACCAAAAGAAGGCTAAACGCGGGGTATATTTTTGGGAACGACAAGACAGAACGCCAATTCCAAACCGCTGCAACTGGAATCAATACCAATAAGCCAGCGCCTAAGTAATTAAAGCCCTCGTGATACGGGAACGCATACACCGGACCTGCACCGCAAGTAATTAGTTTTCCGCCACCACAGAATGGCGTGATGAGGTCTAAGTAGAAATTAGTGCCGTAGCCATAGTTGGCAAACGATGCTCTACCGGTGTAACCCAGCAACAAAATCATACAAGTTAGAAGGATGCCTAAAACCATCAAACGCTTCAATTGCCTCAACCAAGATTCACCCTTGATGGCTTGGTCCGTCAAGAACGCGGTAAAAAACCCAGCTGTAAACGGCAAAAAGTAAGGGTGCACCGTCAGCGCCACCAAATTCAGCGCTATAAACGCGAAGCTGACCGTGCTGCTAGACCACGTTTTTTGGCTGCCTAGAAAATACAAAGCAATGGCGTAAATGATGATGCTTTGCATCATCAGCGCAGGATGGTGGTAGCGCGCATGAATCACAGGCCAAGTCAGCGCAAAACCAACAGAAATAAGTATCGCAAACAGGCTTTTAACGCCCAAAGCTCGCATCAAAAACGTCGCCGCAACAGCTTGGCTGACGAAAACCAAGCCTGTCCATAAGCCGACATAGTGAAAATGCTCAGGCAGCAAACTTGGAAACAGCGTTATCAGCACCTTGAATGGCAAAGCCAGCAAGGGGATGCTGTCTGTATAAGCGATGCTGACACCCGTTGGATGGTCTAAACGCGTGGTGTGTAACAGGGGGAAGTGCCAACTATCTTTGGCGTAATACCACCAGCCAGAAACGTGTTGCGCAATGTCGCCGTAGTCAAAAACGGTGCTGTTTCCCATGAGAAATGACACAGGGAACTGGTACGCCACAAAAGCACATGCAATCGCAATGGCAATAAAGTACGCTGTAAAAGCAGACAAATTCGATAAATACCGAGATTGCAAAGCCGCCACCTGCATGAATATAGGGTGGGCGAGTGGGTGTTTGGCTTGCATGGTGTGGTGCTAGTTACCTGTATTAAAATAGTTTTCTTGTTATTTTACGAAAAAGGCCCCGCGCTTTGAAAAGCCTAGCAACGAATCCCGAAGTGAACCCGGCACATACAACAGCGCTACCGAACGCCGCTTTTTGGTCTGGCAAGCGTGTGTTGCTGACGGGACACACTGGTTTCAAAGGCGCCTGGCTGGCGCAGTGGCTGGTGTCTTTAGGCGCGAAAGTAACTGCTATCGCCTTAAAGCCCAATACCGAGCCCAATATATTCACGCTGGCAAAAGTAAGCGACACCGTCGCCCACCACGAACTGGATATTTGCGATGCACCCAAATTTGCAGCCCTTGTGCAGCAAGTTCAGCCCGAAATTCTGTTGCACTTGGCGGCGCAAGCCTTGGTGCGTGAGTCTTACAGCGACCCTTTGCGCACGTTTTCAGTCAATGTCATGGGCACGGCAAATGTATTAGATGCGTTGAGGCACTGCGACAGCGTGCGCAGCATTGTCGTGGTCACCACCGACAAGGTTTACGCCAACCAAGAATGGATCTGGCCCTACCGCGAAACCGACCGCTTGGGTGGGCATGACCCCTACAGCGCCAGCAAAGCGGGCACAGAAATTGTGGTCGCCAGCTACCGCGCCTCGTATTTTGCCGCTAAGGGCGTGACTGTTGCAACAGCGCGTGCGGGTAACGTCATTGGTGGTGGAGATTGGAGCGCCGACCGCATTATTCCCGATGCTGTGCGCGCTTGGTCTGCCAATGGGGCCTTGCAAGTGCGCCGCCCGCAGGCCGTTCGCCCTTGGCAGCACGTGATTGAACCGCTGTGCGCCTATTTGGTCTTGGCTGAGAGGGCTTGGAGCGATGCAACTGTTGCCAAAGCTTGGAATTTTGGCCCGCAAACACACGAAGCCGCGACTGTACGCGAAGTCGTCGGCATGGCGCAAACCGCTTTTGGGCGAGGCGACGTGCAATGGGGCGATGGCAAAGAAGGGCCGCATGAAGCGGGGCTGTTGATGCTGGACACCTCTTTGGCGAAATCACAGTTGGGCGTGCAATCCGTCTTTCCTTTAAAAGACGCTATTGGTATCACGATGCGCTGGTATCGTGACTTGCAAGCTGGGCAAACTGCCGCTGAGCTGTGCGAGCGCGATATTGCCCACTTCATCAAGCAAGCCTCGGCTATGGGATAGATGAATGACTGAGCGTTTTGAGGTTAAAGCCAGCAAACTCGCGGGTTTGCAAGTCATCACCCGCCAGCCGATTGTCGATGCCAGAGGCTGGTTTGAGCGCGCTTACTGTGCGGACACCTTTGCTGATCTGGGTATTTCTAAGGCCATCTCCCAAATCAACCGCTCTTTCACCGTACAAAAAGGCAGCGTGCGCGGCATGCATTTTCAAAACGCGCCTTTTGCGGAAACTAAATTTGTGAGCTGCCTCAGAGGCGAAGTGTTTGATGTGGCGGTTGATTTACGCGCCAATTCGCCAACGTTTTTGCAGTGGCACGGCGAAATTCTCTCTGCTGGTAACCAACGCAGCTTGCTGATACCCGAAGGCTTCGCGCATGGATTTCAAACCTTGAGCGCTGATTGCGAAATGCTTTACCTGCACACCCAAAAATTTGACCCAGCATCTTCAAGCGGCATCAATCCGCTAGACACCAAACTTGCCATCGATTGGCCTCTCCCGATCACTGAAATGACAGAAATGTCAGAAGGCGACAGACATCGCCCCATGATGCTCCCCACTTTTGAAGGACTTTGAAGATGAAATGCCGCCACTGCGACGCCCAAGTCACCCTGCCATTTGTTGATTTAGGCAGCTCGCCACCGTCAAACGCGTATTTGACTCCCGCGCAACTGCACGCGCCTGAAAGCTATTACCCCTTGCGCGTGTTGGTGTGCGAAAGCTGCTGGCTGGTACAAACCGAAGACTTTGCGGGTTTTGATGATATGTTCTCCGCTGAATACGCCTATTTCAGCTCGTTTTCCAGCACCATGCTGGCGCACGTCAAGCAGTACAGCGAAGCCATGACCGCGCGTTTTGGTCTGACATCCAACAGCTGCGTGGTGGAAGTTGCCTCAAACGACGGCTATTTGCTTAAAAACTTCAAAGCCGCAGGCATTCCCTGCTATGGCGTCGAGCCAACAGCCAGTACCGCCAAAGCTGCACGAGAGATTGGTATTGAGTCGATTGAAGAATTTTTCGGCAAAAAACTGGCCAGCCGCTTGGTTTCCGAAGGTCGCCAAGCCGACTTGACCGCGGCCAACAACGTGCTGGCGCATGTGCCAGACATCAACGACTTTGTCAGCGGCTTTGCCCTGCTGCTGAAAGACCAAGGCGTTTCTACCTTTGAATTTCCGCATCTGTTGAATTTGGTCGACAAAGCCCAGTTTGACACGATTTACCACGAGCATTTCTCTTACTTGTCGCTCACCGCCGTCAACACCATTTTCAAAGCCAACGGCTTGAGTGTGTTCGACGTCGAAGAAATCGCCACCCACGGCGGCAGCTTGCGCGTTTTCGCTCAAAAATCAAG
>JAYUJX010000527.1:0-1113 GCA_043764955.1 Polaromonas sp. | reverse complement strand
CGATGGCAGCACCGAAGTCGCCAGTCAGAGCATGGATTGCCCGCTGTGCGTCAGCATCATCGCGCCGCCGCCGTTGCTGAAGAGCACGTTTGAACCTGTCCAAGCCCCGTCCTACGCGCTGCAGCCGATTCCCGCAGCCATCATTGCCCAGCGCACCGCCGCACCCTTGCCCGCTCGTGGCCCACCTCGTTTTCTTTAAGACAATTTTGCTATTAAATATATAGCTAGTTAGGCTGTGAATACGCCGGATAGAGCTATATCCTCATTGTTTTTGGAGAAAATAAGGTCATCTATCATGAAATACGCACCATTTAAATCATTTTCAAATTCGCCACGTCAAAATATTATCAAATTAATAGCAGTACTGGCAATCACCACGCCGGCTAGCGCCGTATTTGGCCATGTCGTTTTGGAAGATCAAACCGCCTTGGCAGGGCGCAGCTACAAAGCCGTCCTCAAAGTTGGCCATGGTTGCGCAGGATCACCCACCACGGCGATGCGGGTCACCATTCCCGCTGGTTTCATGGGTGCAAAGCCCATGCCCAAAGCCGGCTGGAAGCTGGATATAAAAACAGATAAATTGGCTGTTCCGTACGACAGCTACGGCAAACAAGTCACCGAAGATGTGAGCGAAATCACTTGGACAGCGACTTCCAAAGACAGCTGGTTACCAGAAGCGCATTACGATGAGTTCGTGCTGCGCGGTGGTTTGCCGAAAAAAGACGGTGCGATGTGGTTCAAAGTGCTGCAAACTTGCGACAAAGGCAGCATCGACTGGTCGCAAATCCCCGCTTCGGGCGTCGATGCCCACAGCTTGAAATCACCCGCAGCGTTGTTGGAAATCATTCCATCGGGCACAGCGGGGCATCAGCATTAAATACAACTCAAAAGGAACTATGATGAAAAATACTATTAAATTTATAGCTATTGAGGCAATAAATACGTCGGCTAGAGTCATATTCATGACATTTTTAGGGGCTTTTTTGAGCTTTTCAGCTCTGTCGAAAGACAACATCGCCGACGTGACCGTCAAAGACGCATGGGTGCGCACCACCGTCCCGGGTCAAAAGGGCACAGGCGCGTTCATGTCAATCACCGCCAAAAGCGATCTGC
>JAYUJX010000526.1:0-1113 GCA_043764955.1 Polaromonas sp. | reverse complement strand
TGGAGCTCGTGTTTGTGACATTGATCACGTATTCGACTACATCTCCTGCAGAACTAACTTTGGTAGCCGTTGATTTTTTGATCAGTATAGCGCCATCTTCTTCGATGACAAGAATCACAGGCGTTGGAATACCAACATCAATATCAGCGCCGGCAACGGTAGGCAATACTGGCGTTGCTGGCACCGTTCCTGGAGGACCTGATGTCGGTGGCGCTGTTGCTGAAATATCTGTGGTTGAACCTACCGCTGGCGGTATAACGACCCCTGAATCTGGCACTGTGTAGCCTGGGTTGGCAATAGCTTTGGTACCTACTGCACTGGCGTAGACCGTATTGCTTTGCGAGACAGTAGGGACAGGATTCACACCAAAGTCTACCGTTACTTTGAAAGTAATCACACAGCTTTGACCGCCAGCCAAATCGCCATCACCTTTAAGCATTTTGCTAGCTGCTGCAGTTCCTAAGAACGCTGGCACAGCAGCGGTACACGCAGCGGCAGGTGTGCCCGCTGTTGGCGTAACCGCGTAGTTGCTCACTGTGTAGCCTACCGATGTCGGGAAGGTGAGCTTCAAATTGTCGTCAGCTTGCACGTTATACAAGGTTGGGCTGGCAGCGCCTACGTTTCCTACAACCACGCTGTAATCAATAGCAAATACTTTAGCGCCTACTTGTTTGGGCACGCCAGCAGCTTTGACGGTATCAATTTTTTGGAACGTCAAAGATACAGGTGTCGGTGCTGGTATATCTAAGTTAGGCGTGGCCGGCAATGAAGGCGTACTCGGTGGGGTACCGGGTAGACCTGTTGTTGGGGAAGCTGTTGTCGATGTGTCAGCAGTTGTGTAACCTGCTGGTGGTACGCCGCCCGTAATCACGCCTGTTGTTGGATTTTGGGTAATTGCCGTGTAACCAGGGTTGGCTGTAATGCTTTCAACGCCCATGCCCGAAGCCAAAGCGCTGTTGTAACGTATTGCAGGTACAGGGTTGTTGCCATAGTCAACGACGACTGTGTATTTGATCGAACAGCTTTGGTTGGTTGCCAAGTCATCTGTACCGGCCAACAATCGAGTATCAGTATTGCCATTGAACGCTGCATTGCCAGCGCAAGTGCCGCCTG
>JAYUJX010000525.1:0-1114 GCA_043764955.1 Polaromonas sp. | reverse complement strand
AATGCTATTAATTTATGAGCAGGTCGAACGAAGCTGACACTGCTCCAGCCCGGCATCTCGCAGTTTTGCGCCAATTGGTAGCTCATCACTTTCGGAATCGGCAGCTTGGCAATGGCTTCGGATACGGCTTTTTGCAAGCCATCGGCCAGCAAAACACCCGTTACTTGGCTGTCGTAAAACAAGGCTTCGGCTTTGCCATCCATAGCGCGTTTTAGACCTGCAACGGCGGTGACATCCGCTCCCAAAGCTTGCAATTTCTTCAATAAAGCTGGAGTCGCGTTACCCGCAGCATCCAAACCTACGCTGACCGGCATGAGTTTTTGCGACACGGCTTTGTCAGCTGCTTGCGCAGCCACGCCGGTGATGTGCGCTGCCAAACGGCGCGGCGTGGCAAACGGGGTGACCATGGTGTCTGCACTCGTCAAACCTTGGCTTTGCAGCGATGCCGCTAACGTACTGGCAAAGGCTTCGCCGAGTTTTTTCAGGGCTTTGGGGGGCAGTTCTTCGACGAACAGTTCTACCAATAAGTTAGCGGATAAATTTTGCGTTGTCATGTTCATGCTGCCATCTCCACCTTCTTGGCGGCCATTGAAGGCATCAAGGGCACCACCTGCGCCACCCAATCACGCGGAGCCATCGGGTAACCTAAGCGCTCACGGCTTTCCAAATAACTTTGCGCTACGCTGCGCGAGATGTTGCGGATGCGGCCCATGTAGGCCGCCCGCTCGGTCACACTGATGCTGCCGCGTGCGTCCAGCAAATTGAAGGTATGCGCCGCTTTAAGCACCTGCTCGTAGGCGGGCAGGGCGAGTTGTTGTTCCATCAGATACTTGGCCTGCTTTTCGTGCGCGGTGAAGGCGGTGAACAAAAAGTCGACATCACTGTGCTCGAAGTTGTAGGCCGATTGTTCTTTTTCGTTCTGCAGGTACACATCGCCATAGCTCATGGTTTCGGTGTATTTCAGGTCATAGACGCTGTCCACGCCCTGCAAATACATGGCCAAGCGCTCCAAACCGTAGGTGATTTCACCCGTGATCGGCTTGCAGTCGATGCCGCCGACCTGCTGGAAATAGGTGAACTGCGTCACTTCCATGCCATTGAGCCAGACTTCCCA
>JAYUJX010000524.1:0-4058 GCA_043764955.1 Polaromonas sp. | reverse complement strand
AGAAAGTTAAATCGCTCTTTCAAGGCTTAGCGGCTGGCGCTAGCTTTGATAATATGTGCTGTTCTTTCACCTTATTATTTTTTAATTTAGGCACATCATGACCATCAAATCTCTCAAATCACTATTTTGCACCGCTACCTTGCTCGCTTGCGCCGTAAGCAGCCCCGTTTTCGCCCAATCCGAGGCCGCAGCCGCGGCCGCCAAAGAAGCTGGCGCCGTGGTGACAGCCAGTGGTTTGGTGTACCGTTCGCTCAAAGACGGCACGGGTGCGCAGCCGGCCAGCGCGAGCGACACCGTCAAAGTGCATTACCGTGGCACACTGCCCAACGGCACAGAATTTGACAGCTCGTACAAGCGCAACGCGCCAATTGACTTCCCGTTGAACCGCGTGATCCCTTGCTGGACCGAGGGTGTGCAAAAAATGAAAGTTGGCGGTAAAGCCAAGTTGACTTGCCCACCGGGCATCGCTTATGGCGCAAACGGCGCGGGCGGCGTGATTCCACCGAATGCGACCCTGCATTTTGAAGTTGAACTGCTTGGCGTCAACGGTAAATAATTCATCAAATAAGCGCGTTTACTAATGTTGACCTTCAGCTGCTGCGGCAAAGAGAGCGCCCAATCTATTGCGGAGAAAACTCAGCTCTTGCGTGGGATCCAGCGCGGGTATGAGCGTGAAACTTTGCGGGTGGATGCAAACGGTAAGTTAGCGCTTACTTTTCACCCAAGTGGCTTGGGCTCTAAGCTCACACATCCGTGGATCACGACCGATTACTCGGAAGCGCTGCTCGAATTCATCACCCCGCCCTCAAACGACCCTGCTTTTCCGTTGGATTTTTTGCGTGAGATTCACCGCTTCAGCGCGGCAAAGCTCGACGCCTTGGCGAGCAAAGAATTGATGTGGGCGGGCTCCATGCCCTGCATTTTGAGCAAAGACGGGGACATTCCGCTCGCGGATTACGGCACCTCCAACTCCGCCAAAATGAAGTACGTCTACCGCGAAGGCTTGGGGCTGCGTTACGGCCGGCACATGCAAACCATCGCTGGCGCACATTACAACTGGTCGCTGCCGCAGGCGTTTTGGGAGCATTTACACACGCAATGTCAGTCTAAACTCAACCTGCAAGACTTCATTTCAGAGCGCTATTTCGGTCTGATTCGCAACTTTTTGCGCTTTGGCTGGCTGGTTCCTTACCTATTTGGCGCGTCGCCGGCGATCTGCGAGTCGTTTTTGCAAGGCCGTAAGGTTGATTTAGAAACGCTAGTACCCGGCACGTTTTACGGCCCGTATGCCACCAGTTTGCGTATGAGCGACTTGGGCTACCAAAACACAGCGCAAGACAGCTTGCACGTCAGTTTCAACTCGCTGCTGGAATACACATCCGCGCTGGAAGCCGCCATCCGCACGCCCGACCCGTTTTACGCCGAACTAGGCGTGAAGCATGCGGACGGCCACTGGCAGCAGCTCAGCGCCAATTTGTTGCAAGTTGAAAACGAGTTTTACGCAGGTATTCGCCCTAAACGTATTGGCAAACGCGGCGAACGCCCCGCCAAGGCGCTGCAAACTTATGGTGTGGAATACATTGAAATGCGCTTGTTTGACCTGAACCCCATGGTCAATATCGGCATCCTGCCTGAGCAAAGCGCCTTTGCCGACGTATTGCTGATGATGTGCCTGTTCCGCGACAGCCCACCGATTTCAGCCCGTGAACAGGCCGAAAACGACGAAAACAAGCGCCGCATCGTCAACCGTGGTCGCCAGCCCGACCTGCATTTGCTCGTTCACAACCGCGAACAACCCTTCCGCCCGATTGCGCATGCGCTGTTTGACGACATGGCACCGTTTGCACAGATGCTGGATACAGCCTATGGCGGCGACAGCTATGCAAAAACAATGGCAACCCTGCGCCAGCGCATTGACAACCCAGATTTGACGCCATCAGCACAAGTCTTGGCAGCAGCGCGTGAGGCGGGTGGTTACTTCAAATACGCTAAGCAGATGGCTGAGCAGCACCATGCGAGCTTGCTTGCTGAGCCTTTGGATGTGGCAACGACTGCGCGGTTTGAAGCGGCAGTGGTGGATTCGTTGGCGGAGCAAAAAGCCATGGAAGCGGCTGATACCGTGAGTTTTGAGGACTATGTGGCGGCTTATTATCGCTAAATTTGCTCAATATTGCTATACTAATAATAGCAGCTTAAGCAATAAATATGCTGACCACAGTCGTGTTTGATGCCATTTTTAGTCAAATAAACGACCGTTAGCAATCGCCCAAGCGTTTTGATGCGACTTGCGTTTTGACCACGCTGTTGCCCATGTCGTGTTGAATCACGTTCATGTTGATCGTGAACGACTCAGCGCCAATCGTGCCTTTGCCCTCACCCGTCATACGAGGGCTGGTACAGGTATATTTGATGGCGATGTTGCCGCCATCGCGCTGTACCACAGGTGCTGAGCAGCCTTCAGCGCCTTTTTGATTGACGTAGGCGTTGTTGGATTCAACGTCTTTTTGGGTCACGCATTGCTTGAAATTGATCGGTATTTTCATGCCAAACATTTCAGAGGTGACAGCATAGTCGTATTGGCCGGGTTTGATGTTTTGGGCTTGGGCCAAAATTGCTGATAACCCGACGATTAAGAAGCCAATTTTTGTGTAGTTTTTCATATGTGATATTGGTTTAGTTACTTACCAAGCGCACACGAATACGCGCTGAACTAGCGTTGCCCCCGATGCGGTAATCGCTATAACTACTGTTGTTGTTTCCAGCAAAGTCAAAATCAACCGCATTCGCTAACCAATCTCTTGCCAGATTTGGGGGGACTGGCGTATATGGCGTTGATGTCCAATAAACTGCGTTGGCTGTATTGGGAAACCAAGTTGTATCAATCGCGGGCGATAAGCGACCAGCGTCAACGAGGGTGATCAATTCAGCACGTGTGGGCACTCGCCAGTTGTTTTTGCCGCATAAACTGGATGCGTTGATTTGAACTTGAAAGCCGAGCGAATTCGTCCCAGCAATAATTTGGTTTGTTGTGGCAGCTATGGGCGTGTTGTTGTTGTAGTTTTGTGTCCCAAGTACGCTATCTAAATTGGTGAACACTTTGTCACTGGCTCGCAGATCTCCAGAACCTGCCAGCGTTTGGCCTTGCCAAGTCAGCCCCGTAGTACTGTCTTTCACGCACTCAGTTTTTTCATAATGTGTATGAACACCAGCAATGCAACCTTTGTAGACTGTGCTGAATCGCGTTGCAAGCACCGCACCAGGCGGTGGGCAAGCCACAGGCGTTGGCGTTGGCGTGGGCGTAGGTATAGGTACGGGTACGGGCGTGGGTTCAGGTGCTGGCGTAGGTGTAGGTGTCGCAGCTGGAGTAGTCGTTGTTTCTGGCGCTGCATCACCACTGCCGCCGCAAGCGGAAAGTAACAAAGCTAGAAACACAGCACCAGCTTGTGTCGAGGTTTTTTTAGACAAATAATGTGAGGTTTTCATCGAAATCGCTTTTGTATTAAGTTTGTAAATTATGCTGAATGTGTTTGAAGCGTTCGACTTATTTTTGAACGTAAAACACCATCACCGAAGTGTGTTTCTCAAGCTCGTCTGGGCAGGGCAAAGCGTAGCCTTTGATCAAGGGGCGCCAAGTCATCACGGCTAGGGTTTCGCCAGTTTTGGGGTTGTCTAGCAGGCTGTATCTGAACCCTGTGATTTGCGCGCCCGCTGCGCATACGTGTGCTTCGCTGCGCGAGGTGCTGAAAGCGGCGTCTTTGAACAGCATGTTGGCGAAGTTAAAGTTGTTGCCGCCTGTGAACGCATCCTCACGTCCGCAGGCTTCGTTAGCGCACTCAAACAGGGTCTTAAAACCGTCTGTTTTGAGCTGGTTCTGATAACTACGCATCACTTCTTGCGTCGATTTTCCCTTTGGGGTAACGTACACCAACATGGATCGAGCGCCGCTGCGCTTGACAGTTTTGCTCGCCCGAAGTGCGGTGTCATGACTCACTTTACTGGCGGGAAAAACGATATCCTCACCAGACACAGCGTCGCGGTACACCAACACAGAACCGTCA
>JAYUJX010000523.1:0-4074 GCA_043764955.1 Polaromonas sp. | reverse complement strand
AATCCAAGAATTTAGAAACTTTGGCGAAATTTGGCCACGGTACGCCGAACGACTGGGTGGAACGCAACGTTTACACACGCTTTTCGTGGCAAGGCGTGGCTTTGATGCTGATCATCGATTTGGCGCTGTTTGGCGCAATGGGGCTAACCGCTTGGGCGGTGCAAATGCTGTGGATTCCGGTGACTGCGGCTGGCATCATCAACGGCATAGGTCACTACTGGGGTTATCGCAATTTTGAAGCGCCAGATGCCAGCACCAACATCACTCCATGGGGCATTTTGATTGGCGGCGAAGAGCTGCACAACAACCACCACACCTATCCCACATCCGCCAAGTTTTCCGTTAAAAAATATGAGTTTGACATGGGCTGGGTTTACATCAGCATCATGCAAGCTGTGGGTTTGGCGAAGGTTAAAAAGACACCACCCAAGCTGCGACGTGGTACGTTTGAGGCACTCGCCACTGAAAACACGTTGGAAGCGCTAATTACCAACCGCTATGAAGTGATGGCCAATTACGCCAAAGAAATGCGCCTTGCTTGCAAAGCTGAGCTAGCCATACTCAAAGCCAAACGCGCCGATATGACGACCCTGCTTGTCGCCAAGCGTTGGTTGCACCGCGACGCCGACAAAGTGCCAGCCGCTGCGTTACCGCACATTGAGCAAGCGCGTGCCGAGCACCCGATTTTGGACAAAATGGTCGCCATGCGTGAAGAGTTGCGCCAGCTTTGGCTCAACACCAGCATGTCACGCGAGCATTTGACCGCTGAACTGGCGGCCTGGTGTCATCGTGCTGAAGCCAGTGGCATTGCAGCGCTGCAAGAGTTTTCCATCATGCTGCGTACGGCAAGAGCGTAAAAGCAGTTGAAAGACAATACGATGAGTAACTTAGCCATTGATGTTGATCTGGACACGCGCGGGCTGAACTGCCCACTGCCGATTTTGAAAGCCAAAAAATCACTCGCCAGCATGACCAGCGGCCAGCTTCTGCGCGTGGTCGCGACAGATACAGGCTCGCTGCGCGACTTTCAAGCCTTTTGCAAACAAACGGGTAATGACCTGGTAGAGCAACAAACTCTCGGGGCAGAGTTTGTGCATATTCTCAGAAGACGATAGTTAACCAACATGGATTCCGGCCTGCGCGGGAATGACAGCTTGGGCTACATGGATCTCAGCTTGCCCTAATTTCGATTTAAACCAATCTTATTAATTGATCTTGTAGCTTCAGTAGCGTCGCCGAGTTGTCGGTCACACGCTTACGCTCCAATTCAATCACCGCTGGCGGTGCTTTGGCGACGAAGGCTTCGTTACTGAGCTTGCCGTTCACACGGGCAATTTCACCTTCCAAGCGTGTCACTTCTTTGCCGATGCGCAGTTTCTCCGCAGCTACGTCAATTTCCATGTGCAGACACATACGCAAATCACCAACCACAGACACGGGTGAAGCTTGCGCTGCCGCCTGCCACGTGGCTTCGTCGTCAAACACCTTCACTTCGCTGAGTTTGGCGAGTGATTTCAACACTGGCGCCGCGTCTCGCATGAAGGCCACTTCAGCCGCATTGGCTGGCAAAGCAAACATCGGTAGCTTCGTCGATGGCGGCACGTTCATCTCGCTGCGCAAGGTTCGGCAGTTGTCGATCAGCCCTTTTAGCTTGGCAACGTGCGCTTGCGCTGCGGCATCGATGCGATCTGGTTGGCTCACTGGGTAAGCGGCGATACTGACGCTTTCTCCTGCACGACCGGCGACGGGCGCAACTTTTTGCCACAACTCTTCGGTGATGAAGGGAATCACAGGATGCGCCAAACGCATGATCGTTTCCAACGTACGGATCAAAGTCCGGCGTGTGGCACGTTGCTGTGCTTCATCACCAGTCTGGATTTGCACTTTGGCAATTTCCAAATACCAATCGCAAAACTCGTCCCACACAAACTGGTAGATGCTGTTGGCGACGTTGTCCAGGCGGTAATCTTCAAAGCCTTTGGCAACGTCAGCCTCAACCCGCTGAAGAGCCGAGACAATCCAACGGTCTGCTTGGCTGAAATTCAAGTAGCCGTACGCAGAGCCGCCGACTTCGCACTCCGCCTTCGTATGTTCGCGCAAACCACAATCTTGCCCCTCGCAATTCATCAGCACAAAGCGGGTTGCGTTCCACAGTTTGTTGCAGAAGTTGCGGTAGCCTTCGCAGCGCTTGCTGTCGAAGCTGATGTTGCGACCCAGTGACGCCAAAGAGGCGAAGGTAAAACGCAGCGCGTCCGCACCAAAGGCCGGAATACCATCTGGGAATTCTTTTTCGGTGTTTTTACGAACCGTAGGTGCAGTTTCAGGTTTGCGCAGACCTGTTGTGCGCTTTTCCAGCAGCGGTGTCAGCGTGATGCCGTCGATCAAGTCAACCGGATCCAGCACATTGCCCTCCGACTTGCTCATCTTCTTGCCCTGCGCATCGCGCACCAAGCCATGGATGTAGACGTGTTTGAACGGTACTTTGCCGGTGAAGTGCCTGGTCATCATGATCATCCGCGCAACCCAGAAGAAGATGATGTCGTAACCTGTAACCAGCACGCTGGATGGCAGGTACAAATCCATGTCTTTGGTCTGCTCTGGCCAGCCCATGGTGCTGAATGGCACGAGTGCGGAGGAATACCAAGTGTCCAGCACGTCATCGTCACGCTTGAGCGTTTTACCCGGCGCTTGCGCTTGTGCATCGGCCTCATTGCGAGCAACGTATACCTTGCCGTCTTCGTCGTACCAAGCGGGGATTTGATGACCCCACCACAATTGACGTGAAATGCACCAGTCCTGGATGTTTTTCATCCATTGGTCGTAGGTATTCACCCACTGTTCCGGGACGAATTTAACCTCACCAGACGCTACAGCATCAATAGCACCTTGAGCAATAGATACGCCGTCTGCTGGCGTTTTAGCCATCGCCACAAACCACTGATCGGTCAACATCGGCTCGATGACCTGGCCGGTGCGGGTGCAAATCGGCACCATGTTTTTGTGCGGCACGGCTTTTTGCAGAAAGCCCTGCTCTTCCAAATCTTTCAACACCACTTTGCGGCAGTCGTAACGGTCTAGACCTTGGTAGGCGGCGGGGCCGTTCTCGTTGATCTTGGCGTCCAGCGTGAAAATGGTGATCAGCGGCAGGTTGTGGCGCTGGCTACAGGCGTAGTCGTTGAAGTCATGCGCACCGGTGATTTTGACGCAACCGCTGCCAAATTCACGGTCCACAAAGTCATCTGCAATCACCGGGATTTTGCGATTGCACAGCGGCAAATCAACAAATTTTCCCACCAAATGCTTGTAGCGCTCATCTTCAGGGTGGACGCACAGCGCACCGTCGGCGAGCATGGTTTCTGGACGTGTGGTGGCGATATGCAAGCCACGCACGGTTGTGCCGTCGCCCAGCGTTTGCGGACCATCGCTGAACGGGTACTCAATGTGCCACATGAAGCTGTTGCGTTCTTCGTTTTCAACCTCAAGATCGCTCACCGCTGATTTCAGCACCGGATCCCAGTTCACCAGGCGTTTACCACGGTAGATCAAACCTTGCTCGTACAAGCGCACAAAGGTTTCGGTCACGGTTTTGGACAATTTTGTATCCATCGTGAAATATTCACGGCTCCAGTCCACACTCGCGCCCATGCGACGCATTTGGGTGGTGATGATGTTGCCGCTTTGCTCTTTCCATTCCCACACTTTGGAGACAAAGTTTTTGCGAGATTCAAACGGCGTGTCACCCATGGTGTGGCGGCTGATGCCCTGCGCCTGCAGCTGGCGTTCCACAACCACCTGCGTCGCAATACCCGCATGGTCTGTACCCGGAATCCACGCTGTGTTGAAGCCGCTCATGCGGTGGTATCGGGTCAGCGAGTCCATGATGGTTTGGTTAAACGCATGCCCCATGTGCAGCGTGCCCGTCACGTTCGGCGGTGGCAGCTGGATGGCAAACGCTGGCGCACCGTCTTTGGCCTGTTGCGTCCCCCTAAACCCGGCATCGGCGTAGTGTCGTCTCTCCCATTCTGGTCCCCATTGCGCTTCAATAGCAGCGGGTTCGAACGATTTGGACAGGGA
>JAYUJX010000522.1:0-4075 GCA_043764955.1 Polaromonas sp. | reverse complement strand
TTTGTCGTACCGTATTGCTGTCGTCAATGACCAAAATCTTCAATGCTGAACCAGATGTAGCCATAGTATTTCTCCAAGATTCGCTTAAATTCCAACCTAAATCTCAACCATCTCAAAATCTTCTTTGCGAGCGCCGCATTCGGGGCAAGTCCAATTCATTGGTACTTGTGCCCAAGCTGTACCTGCCGGAATGCCCTCTTCCGGCAAACCCAACTTTTCCTCATACAACCAACCACAAATCAAGCACAACCAAGTTTTAGAATCACTCACCGTCAACATCGCCTTCTCGCAAAGATTAGAATTGAACCCATTGTAGGACAGCAATGCGTCGAATTACACTTTCTAACATTTACATGTCGGGTTAATCCGACATATTTGAGGCTCACACACACTTATTAGCAATAGGTTTACGGGTAATCCAGTATCAATACACGCCTGTTTAACCCTATCACCCTTATTTCGTTTTATGAATACAACTTTTAACATACAAACTTCAACGCAAGATATAAACGCCACCCTGTTTGAACGCGCCAAACGCAGCATACCAGGTGGTGTCAACTCCCCAGTTCGTGCTTTCAAAGCTGTTGGCGGCACGCCCCGCTTTGTGCAGCGCGCGCAGGGCGCTTATTTCTGGGACGCCAACGGTAAGCAATATATTGATTACATCGGTTCTTGGGGGCCCATGATTTTGGGCCACGGCCACCCCGTTGTGCTGGAAGCCGTGCAAAAAGCCGCTTTGGACGGTTTCTCGTTCGGTGCACCCACAGAACGAGAAGTCGAACTGGCCGAAGAAATCATCAAACTCGTGCCATCCATGGAGATGGTGCGCTTGGTCAGCTCGGGCACCGAAGCCGCCATGAGCGCGATCCGCCTGGCGCGCGGCGCGACTGAGCGCGTCAAATTCATCAAATTTGAAGGGTGCTACCACGGTCATGCTGACTCACTTTTGGTCAAAGCAGGCTCTGGCCTCGCCACCTTTGGTCACCCAACTAGCTCTGGCGTTCCAGCAGATGTTGTCAAAGACACTTTGGTATTAGAGTTCAACAACGTCCCCCAGCTGGAAGAAGCCTTTGCCCTGCACGGCAAAGAACTGGCCTGCGTGATGATAGAGCCCATCGCCGGCAACATGAACTTTGTCCGCGCCAGCCCCGCTTTTGCCACCCGCTGCCGCGAACTTTGCACCGAACACGGCGCTTTGCTGGTATTTGACGAAGTCATGTCCGGCTGCCGCGTCGCTTTGGGCAGCGCTCAAACTGTTTTAGGCATCAAACCCGACATCACGGTTCTAGGCAAAGTTATCGGTGGCGGCATGCCGCTGGCGGCGTTTGGCGCATCCCGCGCCATCATGGAACATTTAGCGCCGCTGGGTGGCGTCTACCAAGCCGGTACTTTGTCAGGCAACCCTGTCGCCACCGCTTGCGGCTTGGCGACCTTGAAAGAGATCCAAAAACCCGGTTTCTTTGAAGAATTAGGACGCAAAACGCAAAACTTGGTGTCTGGCTTAACCCAAGCCGCCAACGCTGCCGGCATTCCCTTCTGCGGTGACAGCCAAGGCGGCATGTTTGGCTTTTTCTTGATGAACGAGCTGCCGCAGAACTACGCCAAAGTCATGACCACCGACAGCCCCCGCTTCAACAAACTCTTCCACGGCCTGCTGGATCGGGGCGTCTACATCGCGCCCGCCCTGTACGAAGCCGGATTCGTCAGCGCTGCGCACAGCGATAATGACATCGCCCAGACGATTGCAGCCGCCAAAGAGGTGTTTGCATCACTTTAAAAGCTCCAAAAGCCTAATTCATCAATTTTTACTCCCTAAATACGCCTATAACCCGCGTATTTAATGCCTAAACAGCTATTTTATTTATAGCAAATTATTTTTGCACACTATATATGACCACTATTGAAATCACTGAAACCGTTGAAAGTATTGCCATCAAAGCGGTTGAATCCACAGCATCTGCAGCGTCCGCACCTGCTGAAACAGTAAAGCCCGTTAAATCGGAAAAACCAAAAATCGACGTTCAACCCGTCCTGCAAAAGCTGTTTGAACTCTACCCCCACCTGTTTGGCAGCTCGTTTTTGCCCCTCAAACTAGGCACGTACCAAGATTTGATGGCAGCCAACCCAGAGGACTTCAAAAAAGACAGCCTCAAAGCCGCCCTAGGTTTCCACGCCCGCTCCACCCGCTACCTGCAATGCGTGGCGGATGGCAACAAACGGCACGACTTGCAAAGCAACGCCGTCGAAGACGTGTCGCCAGAGCACGTCTACCTAGCCCTCTTGGAGCTCTTCCGCCGCCGCGTCATCAGCAACACCAAGGCTCGTACCAAGTTGAACCTGCGCCCCCTCTTTCGCAAACAGCTCATCGCCGCCTTCGTAGCATCGGGCTTGAGCCGCCAAGATTACCAACTGCGCGTGCAAAACGCCGATGTGGAAGCTACAAAGTTGCTAGAAGAAGCCCTAGCCGAGCATGACGCCAAACAAGCCAAACAAACCGCCCTCAAACGCGCTTTTGAAGGCAGCGGCAAAAAGACGGCGGAGTTTGCTGAAATGTATGGCTTGGATTTGGCTGATGTAGAAAAAATGCTGCAGAACTAATTGCTACAAATAAAATAGCTATACAGGCAATAAATACGCCGACTAAAACAAAAAAAAGCCGAAGTATCGACCTTTTCTAAGTTGCTTTAAAAACCTACTGCTTTATCAAAATTCCCAAGCGGCGCCTGCGCCAACGACTGGTTTGGAGCCGCTGCCCACACCACTAGCAAAGCTGAACCGCGCAGTCATATTTTCATTGACCCGCTTGTGCACACCGATTGACACTGCTGTTTTACCGTCATAGCTGCCCACGCCCACACCCACGCTGAGGTCTTTACCTGCGGACAATTGAGGCACAGAAGCCATGGCCTTTGCATCAGCGTATGCTTTTAAGACGCCAAAGTTGCTGCGTCGCCGGCAGTCAGATTCGCATTTGTGGCAGCTAAATTGGTATTCGTAGTTGCCAAGTTCACATCTATCGTTGCCAAGTTGGTATTCGTTGTCGCCAAGTTGCTGTTCGTGGTGGCCAAGTTCGTGTTCGTCGTCGCTAAGTTGCTGTTCGTGGTGGCTAAGTTCGTGTTTGTTGTTGCTAAACCTGCCTCAGTGTTGTTTACAGTATCTACACAAACTGGCAGGGCGTTATACATCGTGCCGCTTGATCCCGCCGTACATGCTGCCCAAGCGGAATTTCCCATCAAACCAAACACCAAAGCTGTGCCTGTGAATAAATTTTTTGAGCACGAAAGCACTAATTTTTTCATAGAAAATCTTTGTTTGATATTGATTTTTTACGTTACAGAAAATTTGTAACGGTATTTAATTGTAGGTATTTCGCATGAAAAAAGTCAGAAAAACCAAAAATACGTGAATATTTAAACACTTTAGTAGTATTTTTGGGATCGCAAACGTCCCATTTGCAACAACTGCGCCGCCACTCCCACCGCAATCACCTCTGGCTCTTTGCCTTTGACGCCATCCACCCCAATCGGGCAGGTGATGTGAGCCAATTCATCGGCTGAAAACCCGCGATCTTCCAACCGATGGCGAAAAGTCGCCCACTTGGTTTTGCTGCCGATGAGGCCAATAAAGGGCAAATCGGCCTGCTCCCGCTGCCGCAGCAAACAGGCGGCGACGATGTCTAGGTCTTCAGCGTGGCTGAAGCTCATGATAAGAACGTGGCTGCCAGCGGCCAGGTCATTAACCGCAGCTTGCACGGGGTCGGAATGTTCGCAAACGACGTTGCATGGCAGCTCGGTAGGGAAGATTTCATCGCGGCTGTCGATCCACATCACCTGCATGGGCAGGGTGCTGAGGATGTGGACGATGGCCTTGCCCACGTGGCCGCCGCCGAAGAGGGCGACGTTTTGGCGCTGAATCTGTGGTTTTAGAGCCGAAATTGCATTAAATGCCGGATTTATGGACATTTTTTGGCTGTAGCCGGCATATTTATTGCCTAAGGTGCTATATTTTTCATAGTGTAAAGTCATCACACCGCCGCAGCATTGACCTAAGCTGGGGCCTAAAATGTAGCGTTTTT
>JAYUJX010000521.1:0-4094 GCA_043764955.1 Polaromonas sp. | reverse complement strand
CGTAGCTGACACCGACGCTGGCGCAGCCAGCGTTTTGCGCCATGAGCAGGTCGTGGGTGGTGTCGCCAATCATCAAAGTGCGCTCGGGTGGGACGTTGAGCTCTTCCATCAGCTCGTGCAGCATCAGCGGGTCGGGCTTGCCAGCGGTTTGGTCTGCGGTGCGGGAGGCGTGGAAAAGTCCCTTTAATTCAACGGCTTGCAGGGCATCGTCCAAACCACGACGACTTTTACCGGTGGCAACGGCTAGCAAGTGATTGCGCTGCTTTAAGCCTGCCAATAACTCCAAAACGCCAGCGAACAGGGTGATGTCGTCCATACTTTGGGCATAGTGAAACTTGTAGCGCTCACCCAGCATGGGGTATTTGTCCTGCGTTACATCGGGTGCGGCGTGGGCCAAGGCTTGCATCAGCCCCATGCCGATGACGTAGGAGGCGTCTTGGTCAGATGGTTTTGCGCCGCCCACGTCCACCACCGCCGCTTGGATGCTGCGGGTGATGATGGCGGTGGAGTCGAACAGGGTGCCGTCCCAGTCGAAGGCGATCAAGTCAAATTTTCTAGTTGCCATTTAGTAATTTCAGTTCAAAGAATCAACAAAGCCTTGCAATTCTGCAGGCAATTCGTTTTGTAATTCCACACGTTCTGCCGTGGACGGATGAGTGAGCTGCAAGCGCCAAGCATGCAAAAACATGCGTTTCAAAGCAGTAACTTGTGCTTTGGACGGTTTTTGCAACGCTTTGTTCAGCTCAAAATCGCCATATTTGTCGTCACCCGCAATCGGGTGGCCTTCGGTGGCGAGGTGAACGCGAATTTGATGGGTGCGGCCCGTTTTGATGGTGACTTCTAGCAGAGTAAAACCGGCGAAAGCTTGCCGAATTTTGACCAAAGTGACGGATTTCATGCCTTCGGGGTCGTCTTTGGTGGTGACTTTAACGCGGCGCTCGCCCTCGCTTCCGTCCTTGGTCGGCAACAGGTATTTGTGCAGGGGCTTGTCCAGCACCTTCTTATTAGCAGGCCAAGCGCCTACCACCAAGGCGAGGTAGGTTTTGCCAGTTTCGCGCTCGCGGAACTGGTTTTGCAGATTCGTTAAGGCGCTGCGTTTTTTGGCGATCAGCAAAATACCGCTGGTTTCACGGTCTAAGCGATGCACCAATTCTAAAAATTTAGCTTGCGGACGCGCCATGCGCAGCTGCTCAATCACCCCAAAGCTGATACCTGAGCCGCCATGCACGGCCACACCGGCGGGTTTGGAGATGGCCAAAACGTGCTCGTCTTCCAGCAAAATCGGGAAATCTTTCAAGATCGAGGTTTTGCTGATTTTCCGGCCGTCCGTAGCATTCCCGATTGACGTTTCTGATGAGTGAGTGAGTACATACTTCGCCACCTCGTTAGCCATCGCTTCGGTTTTCTCTGCCATACGCTCAGACACGCGCACGGGCGGCAGGCGGACGATGTCGCCCTCCGCAATGCGGGTATCGGCCGAAGCTCGGCCTTTGTTGACGCGCACTTCACCGCTGCGAATGATGCGGTAGACGTGGGTTTTAGGCACGCCTTTAAGCTGGCGGATCAAAAAATTGTCCAAGCGCTGGCCGTTCGAGTTTTCGTCAACTGTGACAAATTCAGCCTTAATGCCTGGTGTCAATTCAGTCTTGACCCTTGAGGTCAATTCAGTTTCCGCCAAGTTATTGGCAATTTCAGACGGCAAAGTCGTTTTTTCTAGTGCTTTGTTCAATCCTACCTCTATAATGTGTTTTACTAGTGCCGCGCTATAAGTAATTGATTTGTTTGGAGTTTAGTCCATATCTTACTGAAACGCACCGCTGGTTAGGTCGATGCCAGCTAGCCTTTTCGCACGCAAACATGATGAGCCAACGCTCACTGTGGTCTGCCCCAAGCTTAGTTGAAGCCGACGCTTTGAGACAAACATACGGAATACCCAAAGTTTGTGAGCTTTTGAAAATTGTTAAAAGCTCACAGATATTATTGTTGAGATCAGTTTAGCACCGCGATTTGCGTTTATTTTTAGAAACCCAAACCGCCCTGCATTTTTGCTGATGTCAAGCGCCTACGCTGGCGCATCGCTGAAAATAACGACAAATTTGTTATTAAAATTTGTTGTTACACGGCGCTGTGAAAGCTCTCCGGCAATTCCCATCGTCTTGATTCGTCTGTTTTGGTATCGTTTGCTCGCATTGAGCATGTGATGAAAATAGAAAGAAGATACCGATGAAACGGATGCTAATCAACGCCACGCAGACTGAAGAACGTCGTCTGGCCATTGTCGATGGACAAAAACTCCTCGACTACGAAATTGAAATCGAAGGGCGCGAACAGCGCAAAGGCAACATCTACCAAGCCATTGTGACGCGCGTTGAGCCGTCGCTTGAAGCCTGTTTTGTGGACTACGGCGAAGACCGCCACGGCTTTTTGCCGTTCAAAGAAATCTCAAAAATGTACTTTGCGACGGGCGTGAGCCCCAGCCAAGCGCGCATTCAAGATGCCATCAAAGAAGGCCAACAGCTCTTGGTTCAAGTCGAAAAAGAAGAGCGCGGCAACAAAGGTGCGGCGTTGACCACGTTTGTGTCGCTCGCCGGCCGTTACGTCGTGTTGATGCCGAACAACCCGCGTGGTGGTGGCGTCAGCCGCCGTATTGAGGGTGATGACCGTGCTGAGCTGAAAGAAGCTTTAGAGCAACTGGAATACCCCAACGGCATGAGCATCATCGCCCGCACCGCTGGCATTGGCCGCAGCGCGCCTGAATTGCAATGGGATTTGAACTACCTGCTCAAACTTTGGACCGCCATTGACGGCGCAGCCAAAGGCGGTAAAGGCGCTTTCTTGATTTACCAAGAATCCAGCCTGGTGATTCGTGCGATTCGCGACTATTTCAACTCTGACATTGGCGACATTTTGATCGACACCGACGACGTGTACGAGCAAGCCCAGCAGTTCATGGCACACGTGATGCCTGAGCACGCCTCCAAGGTCAAACGCTACCGCGACGACGCCCCGCTGTTCAGCCGCTTCCAAATCGAGCACCAAATCGAATCCGCCTACGCCCGCACGGTGCAACTGCCCAGCGGCGGCGCGATTGTGATTGACCACACCGAAGCCTTGGTGTCGGTGGACGTCAACTCCGCACGCTCTATCCGTGGCGGCGACATCGAAGAAACTGCCACCCGCACGAATTTGGAAGCTGCTGAAGAAGTCGCCCGCCAGATGCGTTTGCGTGACTTGGGCGGTTTGGTCGTGATCGACTTTATCGACATGGACGAAAGCCGCAATCGCCGCGACGTTGAAAACCGCCTGCGCGATGCCTTGCGTCAGGACCGCGCCCGCGTGCAGTTTGGTACGATCAGCAAATTCGGCCTGATGGAAATGAGCCGTCAGCGACTGAAACCAGCGCTATCTGAAGGTGCGTCCATCCCTTGCCCACGCTGCGGCGGTGCCGGTCATATCCGCGATACCGAGTCCAGCGCGTTGCAAATTTTGCGCATTATTCAAGAAGAGTCGTTGAAAGACAGCACCGCTTCTGTGCTGTGCCAAGTGCCTGTCGATGTGGCCTCGTTCCTACTGAACGAAAAACGCCAAGAAATCGCCAAAATCGAACTCAAACAGCGCATCAACGTGCTGATGGTGCCGAACAAGACACTTGAAACCCCGAACTACCGCCTGGAACGCCTGAAACACGACGATCCACGTCTGGAAAACATCGAAGCCAGCTACAAACTGGCCGATGAAATCGAAGACCCAACGGCTGTGACACGTCGTTCGCAAGAACCAACCAACAAGCAAGTGCCCATCATCAAAGGCGTTTTGCCTGATGCGCCGGCACCTGCTGCAGCGCCACGTCCGGTAGCAGCGCCAGCACCAGTTGCAGCGAAAACTGCACCAACGGCCTCTAAAACTGCCAAACCAGCTGAAACTGGTTTCTTTGCTTGGGTCAAAGGCTTGTTTGGTGCAAGCAAGCCAGCGCCTGCTGCGCCTGTGCGCGCTGTTGATGGCGAAAAACGTGATAGTCGTGGCAATACAGGTACCGCTCAACGTGGTGAGCAACGCAATCCACGTGGTGAACGCACTGAAGGCCAAGGCCAAGG
>JAYUJX010000520.1:0-4098 GCA_043764955.1 Polaromonas sp. | reverse complement strand
AAATTTCCACGCTTAAGCATATTGGACAGGGTTTGTTATAAGTTTAGCGCTGTAAGCTTGGCGTTAGAATAAGCTCTCTATTTTTCAATTCCCTACTCGCTGAATCATATAAAGCGTCATAAGCAGAGCTACACCGGAGACAGAATATGCAGTCCAAAGAACCCATGAACAGCGATCAAAAACGTGACGAAATGCGCCGAGCCGCATTGGAATATCACGAACTTCCTATCCCTGGCAAAATTTCGATCGCTGCGACCAAGCAAATGGTCAACCAGCATGATTTGGCGCTGGCTTACTCGCCAGGTGTGGCGTTTCCCTGCGAAGAAATTGTCAAAGACCCCAACAACGCCTTCAAATATACCGCGCGCGGCAATTTGGTGGCCGTTGTTACCAACGGCACAGCGGTGTTGGGCTTGGGTGATATTGGCCCCTTGGCATCAAAGCCGGTGATGGAGGGCAAAGGCGTCTTGTTTAAAAAGTTCGCGGGCATTGATGTTTTTGACATTGAAATCGATGAAAAAAATGACTTGGACAAGCTGATTGACATCATTGCGTCGCTGGAACCGACGTTTGGCGGCATCAATCTTGAAGACATCAAAGCGCCAGACTGCTTTTACGTTGAGCGTAAATTGCGCGAGCGCATGAAAATCCCAGTCTTTCACGACGACCAGCATGGAACAGCGATTTGCGTGGGTGCAGCGATCTTGAACGGCCTTAAAGTTGTTGGCAAAGACCCTAAAACAGTCAAACTCGTTACGTCAGGCGCGGGTGCAGCAGCTTTGGCTTGTTTGGGTTTATTGGTCAAACTGGGGATCCCCAGAGAAAATATTTTTGTCACCGACTTGGCGGGTGTGGTTTATGAAGGCCGCACTGAGTTGATGGACGAAGACAAGATTGTTTACGCCCAAAAAACACCGCATCGCACCTTGGCTGAAGTGATTGCTGGAGCAGATGTTTTCTTGGGTCTGTCTGCAGGCGGCGTTTTGAAGCAAGACATGGTGAAAAGCATGGCTCCTAAGCCTGTTATTTTTGCATTGGCAAATCCGAATCCGGAAATCACACCAGAAGATGTTCGCGCTGTTCGTGACGATGCCGTCATTGCGACAGGCCGCAGCGACTATCCGAACCAAGTTAACAATGTTCTGTGCTTTCCGTATATTTTCCGTGGCGCATTAGACGCGGGTGCCTCCACCATCACTATCGAGATGGAAATTGCAGCCGTTCACGCGATCGCTGAATTGGCGCAAGCAGAGCAAAGCGAAGTGGTTGCTGCCGCTTACGTGGGCGAGCAACTGGCTTTTGGCCCTGAGTATTTGATTCCCAAGCCATTTGACCCACGGTTGATGATGAAAATCGCACCTGCGGTTGCGCAAGCTGCGGCTGATTCTGGCGTAGCGCTGCGTCCCATCAAAGACATGGCCGCTTACATTGAAAAGCTGCAGGCCTTTGTTTACGCCTCTGGCACGACCATGAAACCGATTTTCATGGCTGCAAAAGCGGCTAAAAACAAACGCGTTGCTTACGCTGAAGGCGAAGAAGAACGTGTGTTGCGAGCATGCCAAATTGTGGTGGATGAAGGTTTGGCGCGTCCAACCTTGATTGGTCGCCCAGCTATCATTGCGCAGCGCATTGAAAAATTTGGTTTGCGACTAAAAGAAGAGCTGGATTACGATGTGGTGAACGTCGAGCAAGACAGCCGTTACCGCGATTTTTGGCAAACCTATCACCGCATGACAGAGCGCCAAGGCGTGACGGTGCAAATGGCCAAAATCGAAATGCGCCGCCGCCTGACGTTGATTGGTGCGATGCTGCTGCACAAAGGCGATGTGGATGGTTTGATTTGCGGAACATGGGGCACCACAGCTCTGCATTTGCAATACATCGACCAAGTGATTGGCAAGCGCGTTGGCGGCAGCCCAAGCACGCCGCAAGATGTGCAAATTTACGCCTGTATGAATGGTTTGATGCTGCCAAATCGACAGTTATTCCTAGTCGATACCCACGTTAACTATGATCCGACACCCGAAGAGTTGTGCGAAATCACGGTGATGGCGGCTGAGGAAATGATGCGCTTTGGTATCAAGCCTAACGTCGCATTGCTGAGTCACTCAAACTTTGGCAGCAGTAATTTGCCAACGGCAGTCAAAATGCGCAAAACCTTAGAGCTGCTGAAAGTTCAAGCGCCATGGCTTAAAGTGGACGGCGAGATGCATGGCGACGTGGCGCTTGACGAGCAAATGCGCGCTGCAGTGATGCCGAACAGTACTTTGGTTGGCGAAGCTAATCTGCTGGTCTTCCCAAACATCGATTCAGCCAATATTGCATATAACCTACTGAAAACTGCTGCCGGCGGTAATATAGCGATTGGGCCAGTGTTGTTAGGCGCTAACAAACCGGTGCATATTTTGACAGCAAGCACGACCGTGCGTCGTATTGTGAATATGACGGCCTTAACCGTGGCTGATGCCAACGCGATAAGGACGAGTTAAGCCCGTAAGCCGTAGCAGGCAAAAGTCGCTTTTTTGTCGGAACTAATCCACAAAAAAGCGGCGCGATGTCTTTTTTGACGTTGCAATGCCCTTTTCTAGCGCGTTAATAAGCTGACAGCGCTTGCGTTTTTAGTTGATTTCAACGACACTATCGGACTTGGATGCTTTCGGGTAAACCCGAATGAATAACAAGATGATTTTTAGTGAGCGGATGTGAATGATGCTGAGAATGCTGTCAAATTGGGCTAAAACACACATTTCTGGTGCAAAAACTAGCTTAAAGAACGGCATGAGACGAAGTGTCTTGCTGGCAGTAGCCGTCGTCACTTTAACGAGTGGCGTCATGGGTTCAGCGCAGGCAAGAGGCTTTTTTGCAGATGATGCGCTGGCAACAGTTTCCCTGAATACAGTATCAGTAAGCGAGTTACCTAAGCAAGGTCAGCAGATTTATGCATTGATCGGCCAAGGTGGCCCATTTGCGTATGACAAAGATGGTGTGGTTTTTGGAAATCGGGAACAGCTTTTGCCTAAACACAAGCGTGGTTATTACCGTGAATACACAGTAAAAACCTCAGGTGTGCGCAATCGTGGTGCAAAACGCATTGTCTGCGGTGGACTACAGGTTCAGTCTCCTGATGTTTGCTATTACACCGAAGATCATTATTCGAGTTTTCGAAAAATTGTTCCTTAATTCATTTAATCAATCGATTTAATGAATGGATATAAGACAGTTTGATTCGTTTTTGGCCAATCCGTAAGGTTTGGAATTTTTTGACTTTAGAGATTTTAGAAAAAGGAGCGAGGATGGATACGCCACTTCGTACCGTGAGAACCAATATTGTTCAGTCCATTCGCGCGTTTACCGTGAATGACTTGCAGTTGGCCGCACAGCAATTGAACCAGCATTTTTTATATGCAAACTTGTCCAGCGCACAATCAAAACAAGACGTTCTTGATTTGATCGCTGGTCAATTCACGCTGCCGTCACATTTTGGTAAAAATTTTGATGCTTTGTACGATTGCATCACTGACCCATTGCATAAATCTGGCCCGCAGCCAGGCTTTATCGTGGTGTTGGAGCACATTCCCGCCAACGTTAAGTTTGACAAAGAAGCACGCGAACAATTGCTGGACATTTTCCGCGATGCTGCAGATTATTGGGGGGACCGGAAGATACCATTCCGATGCTTCTATTCTTTTCTGTAGCCCGTTCTGCGCAAAATAGCCAAGTAGAACGGGCGAATGAGGCCTTGGGACTGACATCAGATGTGAAGGTGTTGGATGAGATGGTAGAAGAAGGTGAAAAGATGCCGACCGATAAATTGGTTGACGTATCACCTTTGGCGCTGCGTATGAGCAGCCCGTTTAATGCAGGATATTGGTTAGCCGCTGCATAATACACGGTTTAACGACAAAGAAAAAGCCCATTTTCAATGGGCTTTTTTGCTTCTAGTCGGCGTATTGATTGCCTAATAAGCTATTAAATTGATAGCAAATTTAGACCACTGCATTAAACTGACAAGGCTAGGTCAATGTATTCATGCACCGGCACTTCCTGCGCTCTACGCTGCAAATCAAAATTACCTGAATATTTCTTTTCTTCCAACCA
>JAYUJX010000519.1:0-1134 GCA_043764955.1 Polaromonas sp. | reverse complement strand
GACATTTCTGAGGACTGAAAGTGAGAATGCCAGAGGCGTGGATGTATTGTGGTGCCAGCACATGAAATAATTTTGAAAAAAGAATTCTACAACGCTTTTTTAAAATAATTATTCTCAAAAATTAATTAAATACACTTTTATTTAATACGTACTTTATTTTCTAGTTTCTTCAATTTTTTATTCTTACTTATATCATTACAAGGGAGCGAATAGAATTCCCATGTTCCGTGCATATTTAAAAAATCAATGTCAGATGTACAAACAAGGTTTTTAGCGGCTGTTTCCTGACTCCTTTGATTCCTCTTCATCGATCCGCCAACTAAATCAGTCTAAACGATGATACCAGAAGAATTGTTGTGCTGCAAAGTATTGATGTCCACTTCATTTACATTTTCTATATTATCCTCATCATTAATGGTACTTGAGTAGTCGGCAAAAAAGTAGCAATTTCTCAAATTTTACTGTGGGGTGTCTCAAAATTATACTATCTGTATAATCATATACTCATGTTATTCCGTAACAGCAGCATCGATGGTGTAGTGGTGGAGGGGAATAATGTTACCGCTAGGAATGAGCAGAAGGCGGCTTTCTGTGAAAAGTTTTGCCTTTTTGAAAAGTTTTGCACATGTCGAGTCCTGAGGGGGGGGGATTTCCGATAGGACGTGATTATTCTAGATAAGACTGCGCCGCCCTGGCTCTGAACTCCGAACTTCCGAACTTTCTCTTCGCATCTCGTCTGTCGATTTTTATTCTTTTTATTCCGTATTTCTGTTCAAAATACCGCAATTTTTCCATCCCTCATCCTGAAGTTTATAAATCCACTGGTTTTGACTCATTTCCGTGTTTCTGAGCGATGATGTGCGACTTTCTGTGCGACTCATAGGATCACTCTTTTGTGCGACTATTTCGCACCGTGCGACCGACCATGTCCTGCTTGTACGACTGTGCGGTGCGACGCTATTTTTCGAGTCGGACACCAGCCCTAATTATTTCGAAAGTTGAATCTAACCCCCCGTTTCAACTTTCGGAAAGTTGCATTTTTCAAGAAAATAGTTCCGGGTTCTATTTTCACCGAACGGTTTCCGAAATTTTGGGGGGTCCAGAATTCGGACAACAGTGGGGGGACAAACAGTC
>JAYUJX010000518.1:0-1134 GCA_043764955.1 Polaromonas sp. | reverse complement strand
GCCTTTGGGGTTGCCCTGGCGCACCACCAGCACGATGGTGGAGGTGTAGGGGGCGGAGTTGTGCGGCAGGCGCTTTTGCCAATCGGCTGGCAGCAAGGTGCCGTTTTTCACCAGCGCGTCAATATCTCCCGCCAAAGCCAGCGTCACCACGTCCGCGTCCAAGCCATCAATAACCGACCGCGCCTGCTTGCCCGACCCGCCGTGCGATTGCTTGATGCTCACGTCCTGCCCCGACTTGGCCTTCCAGTATTTGGCAAACGCGGTGTTGAACTCGCTGTACAGCTCCCGCGTTGGGTCGTAAGACACATTCAGCAACGACACAGGTTGTGCAGCAGCCCATACACTCGCGCCCAACAAGACGGTCGAGAGGGATAATTTGGCAACATGGGCAGTAAAACGACATGTAAATCTCATGACTAAAACTCCCTAAAAATTCAAAGCAACAGTGCTGTGAAGTGAATTTTGGAGCGCTTTGTTTAAAACTTAAAATACTGAATAGTCGTTTTGATATTACTTTTAATTATATTTAATGGATTTGATATTTCAAATAGTAGGTAACAAATTCATTGTCGGCTTTAAAACATAAAGAATAATGAGGCCATGCGCCCCAGACTCCTCTTAGACATCACTTACGCCGACCTGTTCTCCGTCCTTACCCCAAGTCATCAACAGGTAAGCATCGCAGACATCAAGCTCTTCCCCCAAAGCGTCATCTGCCTCTCAGCCCGCAGCGCCTGCCACGCCTTGCTGCAAAACCTCAAATCATCAGGCAAACTGCCCCCAGCCGCGCCCATCATCTACAGCGCCATCACCATAGAAACCATGGTCGCTATCGCGCAAGAGCACCAACTCACCCCCCATTTTGTCGATGTTGACCCCGCCAACATGCTGCCCAGCGCGGCTGATTTAGACGCCTTGCTCGCCCAAACCGGCGCCAAAATCGTCGTCATCGCGCAATTGTTTGGCTGCGTGTCTTCTTTGCAAGCGCATGGCGAGGTTTGCCGCAAGCACGGCGCGCTGTTGGTGGAAGACTGCGCCCAAGCCTTTTCGGGCGATTTCCACCTGGGCGACCCCGCCGCCGACTTCTCGCTCTTCTCCTTCGGCCCCATCAAACGCTTCACCGCGCTGGGTGGC
>JAYUJX010000517.1:0-1135 GCA_043764955.1 Polaromonas sp. | reverse complement strand
GGTGGATTTGAAAAACCCAGAGATCGACTTTTGCCCTCACTGCGGCATCAGCCTGTTTGACCACTGCCAGCCCTGCAACGCTCGCAAAAGCGCTTTCTCCAAGTTTTGCCATGCATGTGGCACAACTGCTACAAATAAAACAGCTGTTTAGGCAATAAATATTTCAGCTACAGCCGTAAATTACCTAATTCGACATTATCTTTTAACCGGCTCTCGCATCGTCACAAACTCCTCAGCAGCCGTGGGGTGGACGCCGATGGTGCTGTCAAACATCGCTTTGGTGGCGCCGGCCTTCATGGCGACGGCAAAGCCCTGGACGATCTCTCCCGCATCGGGGCCGACCATGTGCAGGCCGACCACGCGGTCGGTGGCGGTTTCAATCAGCAGTTTCATGAAGGTGCGCTCGGTGCTGCCGCTCAAGGTGTGTTTCAGCGCTTTGAACTCGCTTTTGAAGACGGTGATGTCGCCAAACTCTTTGCGCGCATCCGCTTCAGAATAACCCACCGTGCCGATGTTGGGGTGGGTGAAAACAGCGGTGGGGATGAACTGGTAGTTCATGCTGCGGGCGGTTTTGCCGGCGGCTGGACCGAACAGGTGATCAACCAAGACCATCGCCTCGCCCAGCGCCACGGGTGTGAGCTGTATCCGTGCGGTTACGTCGCCGAGTGCGTAAATGCTGGAAACACTGGTTTGGTAGTCGGCATTCACCACAATCGCCCCGTCTTTGCCCTGTTTGATTTGCAAGGCTTCCAGCCCCAAGCCGTTTACATTCGGCACGCGGCCTGTGGCGTAAAGAATGGTATCGACGGTGATGCTTTCTGGCGAGCTGCCCTGCAAAGTGACTTTTAAGCCCTCAGCCACATGCTCAATCGCCGCCATGTCAGCCCCCAGACGCAAATCCACCCCCGCTTTGACCATCTCCCCCGCCGCAAAATGCCGCACTTCGTCGTCAAAACCGCGCAAAATCTGCTCGCCTCGGTACAACTGCGTCACTTTTACGCCTAAGCCGTTGAAAATCGACACAAACTCGCAGGCAATGTAGCCTCCGCCCACGACCAGCAAGCGCTTGGGGAAAGTTGGCAGATCAAACATCTCATTGGATGTGACCACCAGTTCCCTGCCTGCGATGTCTGGC
>JAYUJX010000516.1:0-19031 GCA_043764955.1 Polaromonas sp. | reverse complement strand
GGCGTTGCTGGTGGCGAAGTAGCCGGCTGGGGTGGTGTAGCTGCTGCCTGCGACGGTTAAGGTTTGCGCGGCGTAGGTGGCTGTGGCTGTGCGCGGGGTGGCTGCACTGGCTATGGCGCTGCCTGTGGCTCCGGCACAGGGTTGGGTGCTGATGCTGGACTTGTTGCCGTAGCCGTCATAGCCATAGGTCGTGATCAAGCAGCTTTGCGGTGAATCAGGCTCTATGGTTTCGGTTAGTAACAAGCCCTGGGCGTTGTACGTGAAGCTGCTGGCGCGGGTCGCGGTTAGGGTTTGGGCGGTTGAGCTTGCTGCGCTAAATAGCGCGGCAAGGCTCAGTAAACCTGTTGCAAAGTGGCGTGACATGGTGCGCAACGTTGTTTGTGTAGGCTTTGTCAGGATGGGGCTCTTTTGGTGCTTCATCATGGTGCTGTCCAGACATACTGAGAATTGCCTTCTGGGATGTTGTAATCGCCGCCACCACCAGCGGTTGTTGTATAAAAATACATCTGATTACCCGCGTCATACCAACGGTAGCGGTAAAGCGGTATAGCACCATTTGTTGCATTATTTTGCTGCGCATACCATGCAACGCCCTCGTATGTAAATTGTGGGTAATTTCCCATATTTGCGTGCTCAGCCGCATTGTCAGTATAGAAATATGCACTGTTTGTCGTGTTGCGGTAACGATGCACAGGTACCAAACTTGGCACAGCGTTGCTTGTTGCGTGCACATAAAAGGGAATACCTTCATATATTGCACCCCAATTGTTAATTACCCAATCGCGCTCAGCAACGCTTGTGGTGTGAAAATACCTTAAGTCGTAGCGAACGCGATAAACAGGTATTCTTGCTGGGCCGGCAACCGTGCTGAAATTATCAATGGCTGTTGCCGTGCCGCCAGGACCCGTTGCAGTCCATACGCATTGTGTTGGATAACCCACCCAAGCAGCACTAGCAAGACCGGTGTTGTTACCACTCAAAGCGAGTGGGCCAATATAGGTATAACCAGTGCCGGTTGATGTACAAACACCTGATACTGAAGTGGCGTTAGTCGTACTCCAGACAACATTATGATTGCGCCCGGCTACGAGTGGCAATGGCGTGCGCGTGAAGGTGATTGTAGGCGGTGCAGGTGGTGGAGCCACTGTTGTCAATGTTTCCACATAAGTAGCTGTACCGCCCTGCCCTGTAGCCGTCCAAGTACAAGTGCTTGGATAACCAATCCAAGCCGCAGAAGTTGGCCCAGATGTGCTACCGCTTAAAGCCATGTTCGTTACTGGCATGCCGAATCCCGTACCTGTCGTTGTACATCCTAAAGTGACAGTTGTCGCGTTTGTTGTACTCCAAATAGAGCCCGTCGTACCCGGTGCTTTCATCGGCAAACCATTCAAGCGTGATACTGTGATGGTTGGCAGTGGCAAAATTGGATTACCTGTGGTGATATTGCTATCTGTAGCAGTATTCGTCACCGTTGACTTTTTCAAACGCCCTAGTACCCAGTTGGTAGTATTCGCAGGGAAATATTCATTCGTTGTGGTGACTGTTTTGTTGATCAACCCCAAGCTTGTAGTTGCCGTAATTTGTGTGGGATTGCCATACAGCTGTGAATCACCAGCAGTAAGATTGTATTGGTAGCTTGTGGTTACTACAGGGAATGCAGTACCATTCAAGTCCCACGATTCATCGACCGATTGGCTGGTGTAGGGGAAGTACAAGCTACCAGGCACATTGACAGCAGGGAAAGCTGCACATGCAGCTTGTGTAAGAGGGATTTTGCAGTCAGGCGTCACCGTCGAGCGCTTTAACAATCCCACATTGCCTGAGCCAGCCAAACGTGTTTCACTGGTTTTTAACATGCCGACATAAGGCCATGTTTGGTGAAATACAGACATCGTCTCAATATTGGTACTTAAGTCTTTAGAGCCCATCCAACGGAAACCGAGGAAGCCGCGGCCAGTGGTTTGGTCAGATTTCAATCCACCATAGGTATAAGTTGTCGTGCTAGTTCCGCCAAGACCCGTGTCGGTAGCAACTTGCTTCACTACACGCATTGGGAACTGAATGTCTTTTTGCGGAAAAACAGCGGCTGATGCGGTTGCTCTGTCACTTGTATAAAGTGCAGGCGTAGTTGGTTGGTTGATGGAAGCGTATGTAGGCGCTTGTTTCAGACCCGTTGAAGTAGTGACAGTCTTTAGATTGTCAAAGTCGCCACGAGAGAAAGATGTTGTAAAGTGATCAAAACCAGTTCGTGTCCAGTAGACTTGACGTCCATCACCATATAGATCACCCATATCCCAACCATCGGAACCCGTGCCATTCCCTTGATATGTAAAGTTTTCGGGAACGCTTGTATCTGGATTCAATCTTGTAATGTAGTGTGTCAAGCCATTTTTCGTCCAAAAAACTTGACGCCCATCACCAAATAAATCAGCAAGCCTCCAACCATCCGCACTTTTAGGATGACCACCGGGCCATTCCCATGTCGTTGAGCTTCCATCTTTATTCATCCGAAGGGCTTTGTGCGTATTCCCCACAAGAGACCAATAAACCTTATGCCCATCACCAAAAATATCAGCAAATGTCCAATTGCTTACTAAACCGTCTGCAAAAGCCGTAAATACCCTTGTTGTTTTCTGTGGGGGATTACCTTCTTTACTAAGTTGAGTTACAACGTGTGTATTTGAACCAGGCCCAGTTCTTGACCAAATAACTGGATGACCATCTCCATAAGCGTCTACCAGACTTCCGCCTGCGTGAATTGCGTCTACGCCGAGATTTGCATTTAAACCTAGCGCATCACCCAAATTCCAGTCATAACGCACAAAATCATTACTAGTAGGGTTAAATCGAATCGCAGAATGCGTGCCCCTATATGCGCCGCAACGCCTCCAAAACATTTGTTTGCCATCCCCAAACAAATCATGTAAGTCGCCACCCCAACAGTTGTAATCAGGCAATCCCACATTTGTCCATGACCAATTTTGCAAAACATTACTAGTAGGGCTTAGCCTTGTTGCATGGTGATCATCACCTATACGGATTTTGTAAACCGGTTTGCCGTCACCAAATAAATCAACAATTTTTCCTTGCCCAGGGGTTCCATCGTCTCCATGCCCACCTACCCAATTAAAATTTTCGGCACTTGGGCTATTGATATTCAAGCGAGAAGCATAGTGGTTACCCGCAGTATCGTGTGTCCAATATACTGGCCGACCGTCTCCAAATAAATCGACAATGTCCCAACCAGCATTTCCAACACCATGTCCGCCAGTCCATGTCCAATTCTGTGGCGAGCCATCCGCATTAATACGCGAAGCGTAATGCAATCCCGCGTTGTTGTGTGTGTAATAAACAGGACGCCCGTCACCGAAGAGATCAACAATGCGATAACCAGCATCACCCCCACCATGAGCTGGGGTTAATTTACTAACTGCCGCTACATCAGCGTTGTTGTAACTAAACAGTAACGGCTTCAGGCAACTCGTCCCTACTCCATCACACTCATCAATCTTGGTCAATCGTGAACGCTTAGTAGAAGGGCTTAACTCATAGGTTAAGTTGTAATTTTTGACTGCAACTGTTCCGATTTTGGTGGTGATTTTTGAAATCCGTGAGGATTCAACTAATTTTTGATTGCCGATATATGAATTGGTGATATCTGGTCGAGCTGCGTAGACAATTTGTACACTGCGATTTGCCGCAGTAGCAGTTACCGTATTACCTCCGTAGGTAATAATTTCAGGCAAATGGGTTGTACGATCAGCACTGTTAAGATAACTGATGGTCATTGTGTTTCCATTGACATCGGTCACACGATTGAGTGACCATTGACGCGCCGTGGTGTAACCGCTGCCAATGACACGAGAATCAACCGTATTTCCAAACTCAATTATTTGGCCGCTTCTGGTCCAGGCTTTGAACCAAGTTGAACCACTGCCAGAACGGCCGTAGGAAATAATTTTGCTAAATTTATCGTTTTCTGTGCGGTACTCTGCGCCGTCTTGTGCGTAGGCACCTGATACCAGCATCAACTTCTGACCTTCAAGACAGTATCTGTCGTTGTCATCCAAATTGACAATTCCACGCACACCCTCTTGCGCTAATGTTTGTTCGCAACGGGTGATGACAGACAAGCCACCCAAACTCCAACCCACCCCAGCCAAGCCATGACCATCTTGGCTGTTGTAATTCAAGCTTAACTGTGGCTGCATCCCTGTCACACCGGGCGGCACTTGAATGGGCAAGGTGTAGGTTGCAGCACCGTTTTGGTTCACAGAGAACTGGCCAGCAACACTGCCCGCCAACACTGTTTGTGCCTGTGAAGTACTGTAGAAGCTTAACGATAAGCTAACAATAAATAATCCAAAAATGAAACTAAAACTTGATAGGCGCTGTTTAAAAGTAGTCATACGTGTCTTTTTTAACTTTGTGTGCCTCATAACCCCACACACAACGATTCTAAGTCGCCATGGCAGTTACATTAGTGATGATGCTGTCACAAAGCTTAAAAGATTAAAAACTTTAGCTTTTGCTTAAGTTCCCTAAAACTTACAGTTAGTTTCAATAAATCCTTAAAAATCGATTCATTTCATACGAAATTAATACGTATCATGAATCAGTCATCATATTTATTGATTAAATTGGCACTTAAGTACTCGTTTTCTTGTTTTTAAGGATGTGCAAAAAACCTATTGAGCCAAAAGCAAGCCTCCAGAGATGTAACGCTATTCTTTTTATAGTACCGTACTGTGACTGAATATGATTTCAAACTGAGCCAAAGTGACTAGCATTAGCTCTTCTATTCAAGTCTAAAAGTATTATCTTTAGAGCGTTGACACATCATCGCAAAGCAATACCCCTGTGCAGGATCAGGCGCAAGTTGCGCGCCATCGTAGTAGTCTTTTACGCTAAGGCGCTGATTCGCGACGACATTTGGCATATTCAAAATTCCCCATTGCTGCTCGATGCTGAATCCAGCAGCCTTCAGCAAAATGACTAACTCATCTGGAGTGTATTCACGTTTGTGGTCAGGATCTATATATCGATCTTCGCCAGTTTCAAAGCATGTTATCAAACGGTTTGGCGTGTCAAAACAAAATCTACCGCCAGGTGCTAAGTGGTTTTTAATCCACAACAGCACATTCGGTAATTTGTCTTCGTAAATATGTTCCACCACTTGACCCATATAAATCATGTCAAACAATTGATCGTGTAACTCATCGTTTTGCAAAATATCTTCTGCATAGCCGTGGATGTATTGCACCTGCCCCCATGGAAAGCTGCGGGTGTTTGCTTGCGAATAATTAGGAGTTCCCCAAAATTGCTCATTGGGCGGTTTGTCGAAAATAATCAGTTTTTCGGGTTTGTGCGTGAAACCGAGCTCTATTAACGCACCTTCAGGGACGGTCGGGCTGCTACCACCAATATCCAGCACACGTTTGGCGGCAGGTAGCTGCCCAGCCCATGCCATACGCGCACCATGCAACTGCTGAGTGGGCGTGCGCTTGAGGTAAGGCTGCTTAAATTCGGCAGACTTCATCAGCCGCAGAATCAAACCTAAGGCTGAAAATTTGCCTTTGGCAATGCGTTCTGAGCAGCTTTGCACACCCAAATCATCAATTTTTCGGTTCAATATAAATCGATAAATCAACTCACTTTGCTGCATGGGAGCAGCCTTCTCCATTTTTAGCAAACTGAGCATCGACATCGTTCGGCGTAAGCGCTCAAGTCTGCTGATGCTGTCAAAACTGATCAAAAATTCGTCAGACAGCACAGTGAAATTGAGCTGCTTGCATCGTGAATACTTACCCGCTTCAATCACACTTGTCCAAGTGGCTTTGCCTGCTGGGTCAATAGATCGGTTGAGAAGCAACAGATAAATTGCCTCAACAGTTTGTAAAGGGTTAAGTTTTTTATAGTTTAGGCGTAGGAAAATCATGATACATCATACTTTTTTTAGAAAAGTATGATATCGAGGGCTGATGAAACTTAAAAAAATCTAATGGCAATTGCTTTGCAACGTATTCGCCGCCTTTTCTTGATAAATGTCCATCGTCATAGCCGATTAAATCTTCTGGTTCGTCCCCCACCCTTGTGAGGCAGCCGCTCTTATCGCAGAGAATGTTTAGTAAAGAAATATATGAAATTCCTTTTTCTTTAGCTAATTGACTTAATTGCAGATCAAGCGCTGAGCTAACAGTTACGCCCTCAGAAAGCCTATTAGCCAGTCGATGGGTCAATTTGTCACGCAACGCATGTGACACCAAAACGTCTTGAAGGCCTGGATGCCACTCTGGCGGTGGTCCCATGATGTAAATTTGTCTGACGCCAATATTTTTTAAATAATCAACTGTCGCAGATATGCTGAGGATGTACTGATCTGACTGATAAGTCCAATGATCCCACCTCGCAATTAAGACGACTTGATCATATTTTTCTGTTTTGATGGCCTCTATTACTCGTGCATTTTGAGGTTTGCAGTGATTGACTGCCGTTCGCTCAACTTCCAGCAGTGGCGGGCAGCCAGTTTTTGCCATCAAATAAACATTGGCATGAGGTAATGCTACTTTGTTAATACCTGCATAGATCGCCCATGCGTATGAATCACCCCAAAGCAAAATAGATTTATTTTTAATCCCTATATTTTGAAAACAAGAGCGGAGATTTTGTATATCTTTGTCGGAGTTTTGAATCAAGCATTCGTAGTTCGAATTGTTATAGTAATCGTTAGAGAAAGTTGCTATTTTCTGCAAGGCAGGTGGAATTCTAAAACTCAATCCTTCTCGCTTATAAATATTGAAGCCCAAATAACCGATTGTTATCATCAGTAACGATAAGAATAATGCCCTACGCCCTCCCCCCAGATAACCATAACGAATGGGGCGTTCAATCAACCGAAATGTCAACCATCCTAGTGCAATACTGATGACAATCATCAGTAGAAGCAATTGAATACTTGGTTGTTGATTGGCGCTTTGTTTCGCAAAAACAAGCAATGGCCAATGCCACAAATACAGCGGAAAACTGATTAAACCTACCCAAACGAGCAAGCGATTTGATAAAACAACGCGATTAAACCAAGCATTTGGCCCTGCAGAAATGATGAGGTAGGCTGATAATGTGGGAAACAAGGCCCAAAAACCTGGGAAACGGCGTTCTGGGTGGATGAACGCTAAGCCTATAACAAGTAAGCTCAAACCTAACCAAGCCGACAGATTGCTATGGCGTTCCTCGTTAGTGACCAGTTTGTGCATTTTCACATAAGCCATCACCGAGCCTATCAATAGCTCCCAAAACCGCGAAACTGGCGAATAGAACGCAGAAACAGTGTTACTCCTGATAATAACCAGATTCGCTACAAATGATACAGCCAGCAGCACAATGCAAAGTTTGAGTAAATTGACTTTTTTCTTACAAGCTAACCAAACGATCAATGGCCAAAAAATATAGTACTGCTCTTCTATGCCTAGTGACCACAGATGCAGAAGTGGCTTGAGTTTAGAGTCGCCATCAAAATAGCCAGATTCATGCCAAAATGCGAAATTGGATACAAAAGCGGCACCTGCAAGGGTATGCTTACCCAGCTGTTTGTAGTCTGCTGGCAAGAGTGAAAACCAGCCGTAGACCAAACAAGTAATCAGAACCAGAATGAGCGCTGGGAAAATGCGTTTGACGCGACGCACATAAAAGTCTGAAAAACTAAACGTACCATTCTCTAGATTTTGAAAAATAATGGTACTGATAAGAAAGCCAGAAATCACAAAAAACAAATCTACCCCAATGAAACCGCTCGGTAATATCTGGGGAAATGCGTGATGTATAACTACCAATAAAACAGCAATTGCGCGTAAGCCGTCAATATCTGGGCGGTAACTTGGGTGCAGTGGGGGCATGCGAATATTTAGAGCTTTGAAAAAATTTTAAAATGAACTTGATGTTAGTTTTTTTTTGCAACTTTAACATAGCTATTCTGCTATTTTGAAGTTGCGTCGCTTACTAATTGCTGTGCCAGCCAGGAAATATGTCAGCTGTGCTGCTCTCATCATTGTTTGGTAGCGCGCGATAAAAAGATTTTTGCTGCTGTGCGGACGCTCGCTCAAAACATACTCATGTTCACACAGCAACTGATCAATATCCCCAGTGCGATTTCATCACAGTTCAGATCACAGCTTGAGATGCTTAATGCTTGGAAAGCGCATGTCTAAACGCCAACAACGTCATCTAATGCATCATTTTTCAGAATTTAAAAGATATTAAATCGCCAATAGCTGATGCCACAGATTTCAAATTAAACAATAGAAGTTCAACTTGCCATTTTACAAATTCATGCGTAGATCTTTTCATGGTCGCAAAATAGCTTAAAGCCGTATGCATATAAATACGTCGTCACTTCCTTCAATTGCATTTTTCGCGTGTGACACGCGTGTCACACGGCAAATAATCAGGTACCCATTGCCGTGATGAACTGCTTCCGAAGTTGCGCTGACTTTTAGCCTAGCCTGACGCTCTTTCATACCGTCGCACAGCCCAGATCAAGCTGACATCCATCCACTATCTGATACCCCATAGTCCGATATCCGAGTTTGCGTTTATCCCACATCCGCCTTAGTGCCGGATGACCAGTGTCTACAAAGTCAATGATGCGCACATCTGTCTTAGTGGCGTACTCACGCTGTAGTCGGCCTGCATACTTTTGTAACGTCCCTTTCCACGACACCGGCATCGCCAGCACCATGGTGTCAAGCGGTGGATGGTCGAATCCTTCACCGACCAATTTGCCGGTTGCCAACAAAATGCGCGGGGCATCAGGTGCCAGTGCGTTGATCTCCGTGATCAGTAACACCCGCTGCTTCTTGGACATCCGTCCGTGTAGGACAAACGGCGCTGGAACCTTACCGACCAAGGCTGCTTTAATCGCATCGAGATGCTCAGTGCGCTCAGTCAGTACCAGCACCTTGCGACCTTGGCAGTAGGCGTTTTCAACTTCAGCGGCAATCGCTTTCGTTCTGGTTTGGTCGTTGGTAAGGTGCCGGAATACATCTTGAATTCCAGCCTCCTGCGGCAGATCAATACGATCGTAGCGCGTGTGCGGCAACACTGACAAGTCGTGTGGTGCGCTGGTTGACCTCAAAGCTGTATGCCGAATTGGCCCACATTGCATGAAGATGATGGGTTGCAGGCCATCACGGTGAATGGGGGTGGCGGTCAGTCCAAGCACATATTTTGCCTTGGTGCGCTTCAGGATGGCATCGAACGACGCTGCGCCAACGTGATGACACTCATCGACAATGACATGACCGTAGTTTTCGACCAGCGGGTTAACTTCACCCTGACGAGACAGCGACTGCATCACCGCGATGTCAATCTTGCCGGTGGGTTTGGCTTTGCCGCCACCGATGGTACCGACCACGCCTTTGCCGATCCCAAGAAAGGCTTGCAGGCGCTCTTGCCACTGCTTGAGTAATTCGATGCGATGCACCAATACCAACGTGTTTACGCCGCGACGGGCGATCATCACTGCCGCTATTACGGTCTTGCCAAAGGCGGTCGGTGCGCATAGCACACCGATGTCGTGGTGCAGCATTGCAGCAACGGCTTCCTCTTGGTCTAGCCGCAGTTTCCCTACAAAATTCACATTGAGCGGCTCGCCCTCAAATCGCTCGTCACTGAGATTACAGAGAATGTCGTTTTCCAGAAGCAGGTCTTGCGCAGCGTCTCGGCATCCGCGTGGCAGCGCAATGTGCTGCGGGTAGTTTTCTGCACAGCCGATGATGCGGGGCTTGTCCCAGACTGACATGCGCATCGCTTACGCCTTATAAAAAGCTGGGTTTTGGAATGCCGCAAGGCGAATCAGCCGGTTAGCCAAAGGTTGTGGCAAATGTGCTTTCTCGAAGTAGATGAGATTAGCCAGCGTCACGTTGAGTGCTTTTGGCATGGCTACCGATATCTTCTTTGGTATGGTTGACTGTCTTTTCCACGGTTCGACGGAATCCTCCTCGTCAATGAAAGTCACATCAAGGGGATGTGCGCTACCTGTGGCACGCAAGATAGTAGACTCGATGTCGTTCGGAGCCATTGGTACGATGCTTGCCAGATAGGTCCACTGATCTGGAAACGGCTGCAGATTGGTATCAACGAACACACTGCAGCCGCTTTCACGAGCTTTCCGCTGCAAAGGCAGGGCAATCAGGTTACCAAAACCGCCCTTGGGCATCGTGTCTTAGTTAGGAAAAAGGCGGTCGTAGGATTCTAGCTTTAGTTGCCGCGTGCGCGAGCAAGTGTGGCTAATGATCGCTGTGCCCAAACGACGTGCGTCCCGAGCTGAAACGCTGCAGGCAAAGAACACCCACACATGTGCGCCTTGACCGCAACGGGAAATTTCTAGGGATGCGGGCACGCCAAGTTCGTCACACGACTTGACGAAGGCCTGCGCATCCTCGCGCAAGTCAGCTTTATCGAAATCAACAGCGAGAAAATAACAGGTGTCGTCGACCAGTAAGGGATAGATGCCAATAGTGTGCTCACCAGCGAGATGTTTGTAGATAACAGAATCAGACAGTGGGATCAGTACGCGGTTACTGCAATCCCCACATTTGATGCGTGGCTTCTCGCAAACACCAGCACGCCATTCGTTTGCACAAGCTGGTGCATAACCAGAATTGCGGCTAGTCTTACTCTCCCAGCGGATCGGGTAAACATCTGCACGACCGCGAAACAAGCGACGAAACAATGCGACCTTATCTGAAGTAGAGAAACGTGTGGGTTTTGGCACTGGGACATGCACCCTTGGCTCATTTGACAAACGCCAATCGATACCGTGCTGTTCCAGTAGTTTGACCAGTCTGGCATTTTCTGCCTGTAGTACCTGCGAATTCACTGCTCGCATAAATATTTGTGCGGATACTTATTCCGCGCAGTCCGTGCTTGAGTCAGCCCCTTCTCATAGCCAAAATCCATCGCGCTCTCTAACGAAGAAATCAACTGTTCGACTAGGCTTGGGGGGTCAAAATCTCTGAGTAATTATATTTTATGAAATACCCCCCCCATTTGACCCCCCAAATACATGTGACTGGTACTGTATTCCTATGACACTCAATGAAAGAGTTTTGAGTGACTTTTGACTGATTCCCCAATGAGAAAGGGCTTTCATTTGAAACTCAATGAAAGCCCTTGTAAAGATTATTGGTCGGAGTACAAGGATTCGAACCTTGGACCCCCTGGTCCCAAACCAGGTGCGCTACCAGGCTGCGCCACACTCCGCCATAGTGCTATTGTACTGCAAAATTTGGCGACTTCTTTGGCATTGCGCTTAAAATCGATAACAATATGTCAGGCAATACCTTCGGAACCCTCTTCGCAGTCACCAACTTTGGTGAATCCCACGGCCCAGCCATCGGCTGCATCATTGACGGCTGCCCGCCGGGCATGCTGCTCTCAGAAGCTGATATTCAGCCCGATTTGGACAGACGCCGACCCGGCACGTCAAAATTCGTCACACAGCGCAATGAGCCCGATGCGGTCGAGATTTTGAGCGGCGTTTACAAAGGCAAAACCACCGGTACGCCGATTTGCCTGATCATTAAAAACACCGACCAGCGCAGCAAAGATTACGGCAATATCTTGGACACCTTCCGTCCTGGTCATGCTGATTACACCTATTTGCACAAATACGGCTTGCGTGACCCACGCGGTGGCGGTCGCTCCTCTGCACGCTTGACTGCGCCTATGGTTGCAGCCGGCGCAGTGGCTAAAAAGTGGCTGGCGCAGCAACATGGCACGGTGTTTCGCGGCTGCATGACGCAGGTGGGCGATGTGGTCGTGCCGTTTGAGTCTTGGGAACATGTGCATAACAACCCATTTTTCGCACCGGCAGCCGATGTGAGCCATATTGAAACTTATATGGAAGAGCTGCGCAAATCAGGCGACTCCTGCGGCGCACGCATCCGCGTCTCGGCCAGCAACGTGCCAGTCGGTTTGGGCGAGCCCTTGTTCGACAAGATGGATGCCGACATTGCCTATGCCATGATGGGCATCAATGCGGTTAAGGGCGTCGAAATTGGCGCAGGATTCGCCAGCATCACGCAACGCGGCACCACGCATGGCGATTCTTTGTCGCCGCAGGGCTTCAAATCGAACAACGCGGGTGGCGTTTTGGGCGGCATCAGCACGGGGCAAGACTTGGAAGTGTCGATTGCGATCAAACCGACCAGCTCGATCTTGTCGCCGCGCGAGTCGATTGACTTGGCGGGCAACTCGGCTGAAGTCATCACCAAAGGCCGACACGACCCCTGCGTGGGCATTCGCGCCACGCCGATTGCCGAGGCCATGTTGGCACTGGTCGTCATCGAACACGCCCTACGCCAGCGTGCTCAGTGTGGCGATGTGACGGTGGCGACCAAGCCTATTCCCGCACAAGCTTGAGTTAAATCAGCCAAACTGATACGTGAGCTCTACCAAACCGTCTAAAACGACGACCCGCCAGCTATTTCCGTTCGCCGCGCTGTCGGCCAGTTACTTCGCGCACATTGGGTTTTTCAACCCCTATTTGCCGCTGTGGCTCAAAGACATGGGTTATGGCATCTTTGCCATCAGCGTGTTCACATCCATTCAAGCTGCTACGCGCTTGTTTGCGCCGTATGGCTGGGGCTGGCTGAGCGATCACACGGGCGAACGTGTGAAACTGCTGCGCTATGGCGCGACTGTTGCACTGATATGTTCACTCGGTTTGTGGTTCGATTTTTCAAGTGAATTTGGCTATGTTGGGCTGGGCGCAGTATTACTTATCATGTTTACCCATACCAGTGGCATGATGCCCATGAGCGAAGCCGCCATGGCGCATTTGGTTAGTCAAGGAGGCTCGTTTGACGCCAAACGCTACGGCCGAGTGCGCTTGTTTGGTTCGTTGGGATTTTTAGTCACCGTTTTGCTAGCAGGTGTGTGGTTTGAGCAGTTTGGCATGAAGCACTTTCCCGCTTGGACGGCGCTGACTTTGCTGGCTGTGGTTATCAGCGTTTGGTTGCTGCCCAATCTCAAAGAATCTGTCGCAGAGCACGAAGAAAAAGTCAGCGTTTTACCGATTTTGAAGCAGGCACCCGTCCAGTGGTTCTTTGCCGCTTTGTTTTTTCACGTTTTGTCGCATATCGGCATTTACGTGTTTTTCTCGCTGTATCTTGATTCGTTAGGTTACAGCAAAGCCACCATCGGCATCTTGTGGGCGGTATCCGTGGTGGTTGAGATTTTTTGGTTTTATCACCAAAGCCGTTGGTTGCCAAAGTTCAGTTTGTCAGCGTGGATGATCATCTGCTCCGCCATCATGGCGCTGCGCATGGGTATCACGGCCAGCAGTGCGTCGGTACTTGTTGTTTTGGTTTTTGCGCAGATGATGCATGCTTGCACGTTTGCGACGCACCACACGGTGTGTATTACGATGCTGTCGCACCATTTCCCCGGCCGATTAAGAGGCCGTGGCCAAGCACTGTTTACCGTGCTTGGTTATGGATTTTCAGGTGTTCTAGGTGGAATTTTGGGTGGCATTATAAGCACAAAATACGGTCTAGCCAGCGTATTTATTGCCTGTGCAGCTACAAGTTTAATAGCAGTATTTTGCGCCTACAAGGTATGGAAGCATCACAAGCTAACTCAGTTCTCACTGAGTTAGCTTGAGCGATTCGGGCCCCCTCTTAACTGCTCCTAAACAGCATTCAGCGCCTCTTTTTTAATGTCCTAAGATTTTGGACAAGAACTCTTTGGTGCGGGGTTGACGGTTTTCTGGATGGCTGAAGAACTCGTCTTTGGTGCAATCCTCCAAGATTTTTCCGCCCACATCCATAAAAATCACACGGCTGCCGACCTTTTTGGCGAATCCCATTTCGTGGGTCACGCACATCATGGTCATGCCTTCGTTGGCCAAGCCCATCATGCAATCCAGCACTTCGCCGACCATTTCAGGGTCAAGCGCGGAGGTAGGCTCGTCAAACAGCATCGCAATCGGGTCCATGCTCAACGCACGTGCAATCGCCACGCGTTGCTGCTGACCTCCTGAGAGCTGGCCTGGAAACTTGTCTTTGTGCGCCATCAAGCCGACGCGGTCTAGGTATTTCAAACCATGTGTTTTGGCTTCTTCAGCGCTGCGGCCCAAGACTTTAACTTGCGCAATCGTCAAGTTTTCAGTGACGCTGAAATGCGGAAACAGCTCAAAGTTTTGAAACACCATGCCTACGCGTGAGCGTAGCTTTGGCAAATCGGTTTTAGGGTCATGAACAGCTAAGCCATCCACGAAAATTTCACCTTTTTGGAACGGCTCTAAAGCGTTGATAGTTTTAATCAGTGTCGATTTGCCTGAGCCAGAGGGGCCGCAAATCACCACGACTTCGCCTTTTTTGATGTTGGTCGTGCAATCATTTAGCACCTGCACTGCACCGTACCATTTTGAAACGTTTTTGAGTTCAATCATGTTCTTCTCCGAAATTAATGCGCTAAAAATTAATAAGCTAAATCTATGTTGCCGTATTTGTCGTATTCGTTACCGAACGATCGCAATTTTGGCTTGCAGTTTTTTGACCATGTACGACAGGCCAAAGCAAATCACAAAATACACCACAGCAGCTAAGATGTACGCCTCTTCTGGGCGGCCATAAATCTTGCCAGCCGTGGTGAAACCTTTGAGCAGATCGTATGCACCAATCGCATAAACCAACGATGTGTCTTGAAACAAAATAATCGTTTGCGTTAGCAAAATAGGTAGCATGTTACGAAAGGCTTGGGGCAACACAATCAGGCGCATGTTTTGGCTGTAAGTCATACCCACAGCCTGCCCTGCATGCACTTGCCCACGCGGGATAGACTGAATACCGGCGCGCATGATTTCACTGAAATAGGCGGCTTCAAACACCACAAAGGTGATGATGGCGGATAACTCTGCCCCAATCGGACGACCAATCAAAAAAGGCATCAATAAAAAGAAGCCCAAAATAACCATTACCAACGGGATTGAACGCATACCGTTAACGTAAATCGTAGCGGGTATTGCAAGTATTTTATTGCCCGACAAGCGCATCAAGGCTAGCACGGTACCCAATGCGATACCGCCCAAGGTTGCGATGATGGTCAGCTGAACGCTGAACCAAAACCCATTGACAACGAATTTGGAAATAATTTCCCAATTCACAAAACTTAGATCAAGTCCGCCCATATCAATGCCCCCCGCCTGTGCCACCGGCGACAATGAAGCCTGGGATTTGTATTTTCTTTTCGATGTATGCCATCACGCGGTTCACTGCAAAAGCAGAAATAACATAAAGCGCCGTCACACCTAAGAATATCTCAATGCCTTTTGAGGTCTCCTCTGCAGCCTGGGTGTAAAACCAAGTTAGCTCAGCAACAGACACCGCAAACGCGACTGATGAATTTTTCAGCATATTCATGGTTTCACTCGTCAATGGCGGCATGATGATGCGCAAGCACATGGGCAGCAATACATAGCGGTAGGACTGCCAAGTCGTGAAACCCATGGCACTGGCGGCGTATCTTTGGCCTTTTGGGAGTGCTTGAATACCGGCACGTACTTGCTCAGCAATCCGTGCAGAAGTGAAGAATCCCAGAGCCACGACAACCAAGGCAAAGCCTGGCACTTGCTGAAGTATTGGAAACACTTTTGGCACCACAAAGTACCATAAGAAAATTTGAACAAGTAAGGGAATATTTCTAAAAAACTCTACCCATACATTTGCAAACCGAACTAGCCAAGGACTATTGGGCAACGTTCTTACTGTACCAACCAAGACTCCTACCACCATGGCAACGACATACGCGCAGCCTGCGACTGACAGTGTCCAACCCCATGATTGGATCATCCACTCTAAATAGGTACGGCCACCACCATCATCGTTTAAAAAAACTTTCCAATCTAAATTCATCGCTACACCTACTTCCCAAAAAAAACAAACCCCGCCAAAGCACTTGCCATGGCAGGGCTAAGTTAGCCAAAAACGCTATGCATAAATTTATGGCATCACATCAAACAATCAAATATATCCTTGATTTACTTCTTTGCGTAAGACTCGACAGGGTTGTCGTTAGGTGTAGCCCATGCTGCTTTGGTAGCTTCGCTGGCTGGCAAACCAATTTTTGCATTCTTTGGTGGAATAGCTTGTACAAACCATTTGTCGTACAACTTGGCCATAGCGCCAGATTTGATCATGGCTTTAACAGAGTCGTCAGCCGCCTTCTTCATAGCAGGGTCATCTTTGCGAATCATGATGGCGATAGGTTCAACGCTCAAAACTTCACCGACGATTTTGAAATCAGCAGGGTTTTTAGAGCCGGCAATGTTACCAGCCAAGATAGAGCCGTCCATCACGAATGCATCAGCGCGGCCAGACTCTAACAGCAAGAAGCTGTCTGCATGGTCTTTACCGAACACTTCTTTGAAGTCAACGCCAGTCGCACGCTCGTTTTTACGCAACAACTGAACAGATGTTGTACCAGTGGTGGTGGCAACGTTTTTACCGTTCAACTGGGAAACGCTTGTAATGCCGCTGTTAGCTTTAACAGCGATACGAACTTCTTCAACGAAGGTTGTGACAACAAACGAAACGTCTTTTTGACGCGTTGCGTTGTTGGTGGTTGAGCCGCACTCGATGTCAACCGTTCCGTTTTGCACCAAAGGGATGCGGTTTTGTGAAGTGACTGGTGTGTATTTAACTTCTAGCTTTTTACCGGCAGCTTTTTCAATATCAGCAATGATGCCTTGGCAAACTTCGACGTGAAAACCAGTGTATTTGCCGTCACCCAAGGTGTAAGACAAGGCACCAGAAGAGTCACGCACGCCCATGGTGATGCTACCTGATGCTTTGACTTTAGCGATCGTATCGTTAGACTGCGCTTGTGCGGAAGTCGCCAACATGGTGCCCACAGCAGCCAAAACAGTAGCGGCTAATTTCAATTTGATGAATTTCATTCAATTTTCTCCAGTAAGTAAAAGCAAAATAGCGATAGTAGGATTCATATGCAATAAGCAAGCAAATTATTTTAAGCTTCTAACAGCCTATAGCTTACAAACACAAGCAATATAACCCGCCAGCCTTAGCGTCGACATCAGGGTTAACGTTGAGGGCGTATGCATAAATTGCATATATCCATGAAAACATGAAAAAAGCCCGCAACCTTGCGGCTGCGGGCTTTGATGAAGCTTTTGTTATTCAGCTAATCTTTGTAGCTAAATGCCTTGCTTGCTCAGTTGGTTAATGGAACTGCTCTTCTTCAGTAGAACCGGTCAAAGCTGTCACGCTTGACTTGCCGCCATGAATGGTTGTGGTCACTTCGTCGAAGTAGCCTGTACCCACTTCTTGCTGGTGCGAAACGAAGGTGTAACCACGGTCACGCGCTGCAAATTCTGGCTCTTGCACTTTCTCGATATACGCAGTCATACCGCGCTTGACGTAGTCTTGCGCCAAGTCGTACATGTTGAACCACATGGAATGGATACCGGCCAAGGTGATGAACTGGTACTTGTAACCCATGGCACCGAGTTCGCGCTGGAACTTGGCAATGGTCGCATCGTCCAAGTTTTTCTTCCAGTTGAACGATGGTGAGCAGTTGTAGGCCAACATTTTGCCTGGATGAACTTTATGCACAGCGTCTGCAAACTTCTTAGCGAAATCCAAATCTGGCGTACCGGTTTCGCACCAGACCAAGTCGGCGTAATCCGCATACGCAATCGCACGAGAAACGGCTTGGTCAAAACCCTTACGAGTTTTGTAGAAACCTTCAGCAGTACGCTCGCCGGTCAAGAATGGCTTGTCGATCTCGTCGTAGTCGCTGGTCAACAAATCTGCTGCTTCAGCATCGGTACGGGCGATCACCAAGGTTGGTACGCCGCACACGTCAGCAGCCATACGCGCTGCGATCAACTTTTGGCATGACTCGCGGGTTGGCAACAACACTTTACCGCCCATGTGGCCACATTTTTTGACAGACGCCAATTGGTCTTCCCAATGCACCCCGCCTGCGCCAGCCTTGATCATAGCTTTCATCAATTCAAACGCGTTCAACACGCCGCCGAAGCCGGCTTCTGCGTCGGCAACGATAGGTGCGAAGTTGTCGATATAGCCTTTATCGCCAGCGTCAATACCTTTAGAGTGCTGGATTTCATCTGCGCGGCGGAAGGTGTTGTTGATGGTTTCAACGACTTTCGGCACGGAGTCCACTGGGTACAAAGACTGGTCTGGGTACATAGAAGAGTAGGTGTTGTTGTCAGCAGCGACTTGCCAGCCAGACAAATAGATGGCTTTAACGCCAGCTTTCACTTGCTGCATGGCTTGACCACCAGTCAATGCACCTAGGCAATTGACATAGTCTTCCGTGTGCAACAGGTTCCACAGCTTTTCAGCACCACGGCGAGCCAAGGTGTGCTCGATAGGGAACGAGCCGCGCAAACGTACGACATCAGCAGCTGAGTAGCCGCGCTTGATACCCTTCCAACGTGGGTTGGTGGCCCAGTCTTTTTCTAATGCGGCGATTTGCTGTTCGCGGCTCAATTGTTCAGTAAGGCTTTGTGGCATGAAAATACTCCTTAGGATAAAAAAATGGTTAGAACTGTTTACTAACTTTTCGACAAACTATTCAGTTCTTGAAGGTAATTGTAGTCTTATACAAGACTTATTTTTACTCTTATGTCTTATATAAGATATATATTATTTTATTTTAAATCAATGGCTTACGCGTTTCGTTTCGCAATGTGGTTTTATATTTTCTATATTGAGAAATTTTAATGCACTGCAGCAAGTTCAAAGCACAAGCTATAGTATAAAAATGACAATGACTGAAACAAACAATCGAACCATTAACCGAACCGCCGCCATTGCTTGCTTGATTCTCGGGATGTCATTGGTTGGCAGTTATGTGGCATTGTCAAAACCTTTGACGCTGGTTTTGCCTGTTTTCTTGCTGGCTTGGCTGCGCTTTGGCATGGGCGGATTGGCAATGCTGCATTGGCTCAAGAAGCCAAAACATGAACCAGTGATGAACAAGCA
>JAYUJX010000515.1:0-1137 GCA_043764955.1 Polaromonas sp. | reverse complement strand
TGTGATCCACGAATCCGCACGCCTGCACGTCACTGGTGAAGCGGTTTACACCGACGATATTCCCGAGCTGCGCGGCACCTTGTATGCCGCCCTGATTTTGTCCCCCGTCGCCCATGGTGAGCTGATCGGCGAAGGCATAGACCGTGCCGCCATCTTGGCCGAACACGGCGTGGTGGCGGTTTACACCGCCAGTGACATTCCGGGTGAAAACAATTGCGGCCCCATCATCCATGACGACCCGTTCTTGGCTGCTGGCAAGGTCGAATTCATGGGCCAAGCCATCGCCGTGGTCGTGGCGCGGGACATGCTCTACGCCCGCGAAGCCGCCAAAAAAGCGGTGGTCGCCGTCAAAGAACTCCCCGCCATTTTGACGATTGACGAGGCCATGGCGGCCAAAAGTTTCATCATGCCACCCAAGGGCATCACGCGCGGTACACCGGCAGAAGCCATCAAATCCGCGCCGCACAGCTTCAAAGGCCAAACCACCTGCGGCCAGCAGGAGCAGTTTTACCTGGAAGGCCAAATCACCTACGCCGTACCGCGTGAAGATGGCCAACTGACTTTGTACGTCTCCACCCAACACCCCGATGGCAACCAGCGCGAAGCTGCTGCCGCGCTGAACCTGACGACGAATGACGTCGAAGTGATCTGCCGCCGCATGGGCGGCGCATTTGGCGGCAAAGAGGGTAATGCCAGCATCTTCTCGCAAAGTGCGGCATTAGCCGCCTTCAAGCTGCAAAAGCCGGTAAAACTGCGTGTCAACCGCGATGACGACATGATGATTACCGGCAAACGGCATGATTTCCGGGCTGATTACGAGGTCGGCTTTGACGACGCTGGTCGTATTTTGGGCGTCGATGTGGTGTTGGCCTCGCGCTGCGGCTACAGCACCGACTTTTCCGGCCCGGTGAACGACCGCGCCGTGCTACACATCGACAACTGCTACTACCTGCCGAATTTGTCCATCATCAGCCACCGCTGCAAAACCAATATGCAAAGCGCGACCGCGTTTCGTGGCTTTGGCGGCCCGCAGGGCATGTTTGCGATTGAGACCGTGATCGAGCAAATTGCCCAAAAACTGGGCAAAGACCCGCTGGACGTGCGCAAAGTCAATTTGTACACAGAAGAGGCAGTTTC
>JAYUJX010000514.1:0-4142 GCA_043764955.1 Polaromonas sp. | reverse complement strand
ATTTTTTAACCACGGGTAACTTATCCAACATCTTGGTACAAGCCTCGGTGGTGGCACTGCTTGCCGGTGGCCAAACTTTTGTTATTTTGACCGGCGGTGTTGATCTCGCCGTGGGTGCGATTACAGCGCTAGCCGGTGCCATTGCCGGGCATATGATGATCAAGCTCGGCATCAACCCCTACATCGCCATCCTCGCTGCTTTGGCCATTGGTGCAGCGGTTGGCTTGTTTAACGGCTATTTGGTTGCCTTCGTTGGCATCCCATCATTCATTGTTACTTTGGGCGGTTTGACACTGTGGCGCGGTTTGGCGTTTGATGCGACCGGCGGGTTTGACAACTCTGGCATGCCACCGCTGATTCGGTTTTTTGGCTATGGTGATTTTTTAGGCGTTTCCATGCCGATTTGGATAGCCGGCATATTTTTTATTGCTATGGCGTTTATTTTGTCCAGCACCAAGCTGGGCCGCTATGTCTATGCGATGGGTTCAAACGAAATGGGCGCGCGCCAAGTGGGTATCAATATCCGCTGGTACAAACTCAGTGTTTATGTGGTTAGCGGCTTGTCTTGTGCCTTAGGTGCTATCGTTTTGATGGGTCGCATGGACTCATCCAGCGGCAAAATGGCGCAAAATTTTGAGTTGGATGCGATTGCAGCGGTCATCTTGGGCGGCACATCGCTGTTCGGCGGACGCGGCAGTATTTGGGGCAGTTTGCTCGGTGCGGTGCTGATTACCATGATTCGCAACGGCATGAACTTGATGGAAATTTCCCAATTCCGCCAAATGATGGCGATTGGCGCGGTCGTCATCATCGCGGTGTGGATCGACGTGGTACGTCGTCAGCGGTTGTTGAAGAAATAAAGCTCGCCCCACCGTTTGCCCTGAGCCTGTCGAAGGGTTTGTGAAGACTTCGACAAGCTCAGTCCGAACGGATTCAGTAGCGCATTGGCAAAAAAGTATTGAATTTTGCTGGTCAAAGTTCAATACTGATTCCGTAAAAGAAACATAATTCATCAGATGAATAAATCAATTTTCGTGCTCGGCGAAGCACTGATGGACTGCATCGCGCAGCCAGACGGCACTTTAAAACCCCTCATAGGCGGCAGCCCGTACAACTTGGCTCGGGCCGCCGCATTGCGTGGGGCAGATGTCAGCTTTGTCAACCCGCTGTCTACAGACAATTTTGGCGACCAAATGCGAGCCCAGTTGGCGCAAGATGGCGTCAAACCCTTGCTACCAGCCACGCGCTTGCCCACATCCTTGGCAGTCGTGCAAATCAAAGATGGACAGCCCAGCTACGGGTTTTACCGTGAGGGTATTGCTGATCGCGACTACACCGTTGATCAAGTTTTGACAGCTCTTGAAGGTGCAAGTCCGGGCGTACTGCACACTGGCTCATTGCTTCTCGTCCCACCTGAACACGAAAAAGTCATCGCCATCCTCAAAGGCGCGAAGAAAATGGGCTGGACCATCAGCATCGACGTGAACCTGCGCCCTAAATTGGCCGCCAACCTAGCTCAATACGTCGCAGCCATACAAGCCGCCGTGCCCTTGGCAGATTGGCTCAAAGCCAGTGATGAAGACTTGGAGTTGCTCGGTTTTTTCGCACAAAGCAGCGCCCAAGGCAACACATTACCTCAGCGCAGCCAAGGTGCAGAGATTGCCAAACACTTCACCGAGCGAGGCATCAGCCGCGTTGCGCTGACGTTTGGTGGCGATGGCGCTTGGCTGCAAGTCGATGGCAAAACCGCCGAGCAAGACGTCCCAGTCGTCACCGTGGTCGACACCGTAGGCGCTGGCGACACGTTTTGGGGCAACTGCCTGGGTGATTGGGTTCTGCAACCCGGAAATGCCGCAGACCGCGTTGCCACCACCCTGTCCCAAGCCATGCAAGCCGCCGCCATCAACTGCACCCGCGCAGGCTGCCAGCCGCCTAGGTATTCAGAATTGCTACAAATAAAATAGCTACTCAGGCAATAAATACGCCGGCTAGTGGCGGAAAATGCTGTGAAAATGAACTTATTTCGACTTAAACACGCCACGGATTAATAATCTTCACCCCAGTTTGCGCAAAATCAATTTCATTCCGCGTCGCAACAGTAAAACCATGCTCAATCGCAGTTGCTGCAATCATGGCGTCGCGGTCTGAGCGTGGGTTGGGTATGTGCAATGAGGCGCAAATAGGGGCGGTATTTTCTGTGAAAGACAATATTCGACCACTGAATGCTGCGCGAACACTGCCTATCCAAATGCGCAAAGCACTGCCTTGTGGCGGAGTTTTGCGTTCCAAGGCTTGAACGCCCATTTCTAGCTCTAATAGTGTGATGGTTGATAAGTAAAAACTGCTGCTAAGTTGCCCAGTTGCCCATGCTCGCACGGCAGGTGATTGCTTGGGTTTGCCATGGCGTAATTCAGAAATTACGTTCGTGTCTAAAACGAACATGATCAATCGAACTGTGCAGGTTTGAAAAAGGCATTTAATTTAGGCGGCTCAAAGTCAATATCGCCCCCACCTGGAATACTATCCATCAACTCAAGCAAAGACTGCTCGCTTTTACCCGCCATGCGGTTGTAATCATTGATTTGCAGCAAAGCAAAAGCGGGGCGGCCACGGTCTGTGATGAACACGGGGCCGTTTGCTGCAGCGCGTTTGGCTGCGGACACGTCACGCGTGAAGTCGCGGCTGGAAAAAGTATGTACTGACATGATTGGCTCCTAGAGCTTGTAATTCACAATGTTTGTATGTTACGACAAATATTTTTACGCGTCAATAAATGATTTTGATATGCGTTTTAAGGGCGGTAGTCTCGCAAACACCCCGTAGAATCTAGAGCTTATGTCTTATTTGGTCCTCGCCCGCAAATACCGCCCTAAAAACTTCACTGAGCTGGTGGGGCAGGAGCACGTGGTGCAGGCTTTGACCAATGCGCTGACCACGCAGCGGTTGCACCATGCGTACATGTTTACCGGTACGCGGGGGGTGGGGAAGACGACGATTTCGCGGATTTTGGCTAAGTCGCTGAACTGCCAAGGCGCTGACGGGCAGGGTGGTATCACGGCTACGCCCTGTGGCGTGTGCCAAGCGTGCACTGATATTGATAGCGGCCGTTTTGTGGACTATACCGAGCTGGATGCCGCGTCGAACCGGGGTGTGGACGAGGTGCAGGCGCTCTTGGAGCAGGCGGTTTACAAGCCGGTGCAGGGGCGCTTCAAAGTCTTCATGATTGACGAGGTTCACATGCTGACCAATACGGCGTTCAACGCGATGTTGAAAACGCTGGAAGAGCCGCCGGAGTACCTCAAATTCGTTTTAGCGACGACGGACCCGCAAAAAGTGCCGGTGACTGTGTTGTCGCGCTGTTTGCAGTTCAATCTGCGCCCCATGGCGCCTGAAACGGTGCTGGAGCACCTGCAAAAAGTGCTGCAAGCCGAGGGCATTGGCGCGGATACGCAGGCGCTGCGTTTGCTGTCACGCGGGGCGCGGGGCTCTATGCGCGATGCGCTGTCGTTGACCGATCAGGCCATTGCCTTCAGCGGCTCAGGTGCGGAAGTGCGTCTGGAGGAAGCGTCTGTTCGCCTCATGCTGGGCAGCGTGGACCGCAGTTATGTGTTCAACCTGATTGGCGCTTTGGCGCTGGGCGACGGCAAAAGCGTGGTTGAAACGGTGGAAACGCTGCGCCTCAACGGTTTGTCTGCCGCTTCCACGTTGGAAGAAATGACCACGATTTTGCAGCGCATGGCGGTGATGCAAGCGGTGCCGAACATGCCTGTGGATGCGTCAGATGCAGAAGCGGTGCAAACCAGCCAATTGGCAGGAGATTTACCGAAAGACGAGACGCAATTGCTCTACAGCTTGTGCCTGCATGGCCGCGCTGAGTTGGGGTTGGCGCCCGATGAATACGCGGCGCTGACCATGGTGTTGCTGCGCTTGCTAGCTTTTAAGCCGGATGGCGCTTCACAATCAGCCCCCCCGGCTGAAAAAAAAACTTTTAAATCAGTTGTAACGCCCGCTGTAAACCCAGTCCCACAACAAATACCCGTTCGCCCTGAGCCCTTCGACGGGCTCAGGACAGGCCCTGTCGAAGGATTTCGACCAGCTCAACCCGAACGGGAGGTGGCTCAACCCGAACGGGAGGTGTTGAC
>JAYUJX010000513.1:0-1140 GCA_043764955.1 Polaromonas sp. | reverse complement strand
AGCAAGCGATGGTGCTTGAGTTGACGATTGTCGATTCTCCATAATGAGAAATTTAATCTGAAAATCACAGAAGGTGAAATGCCAATACGCTATTAAATCTATAGTCACTTAGGTAATAAATACGCTGGCTAGAGGCGTATTTAGCTATCAAACACTCGTCATCGCCACCGTCTTCGTATTCAAATACGAATCCAGTGCCTCTGGTCCGCCCTCAGAGCCGTAGCCGGAGTCTTTCACCCCGCCAAACGGCAGCTCAGCCCACGGCATCGCGGGTTGGTTGATCCAGAGCATGCCTGTTTGCACTTGGGCGCTTAGCAGGTGCACATTTTTGATGCTGCTGGTGAAAGCGTAGGCGGACAGGCCGAAGGGCAGGCGGTTGGCTTCTGCGATGGCTTCGTCCAGGTTTTTCACGCTGCGCAACGCGGCCATGGGGCCGAAGGGCTCGGTGTTGAAAACGTCGCTGTCCAGCGGGGCGTCCAAAATCAAGGTCGGGGCGAAGAAGTTGCCGGTGCTGCCGATGCGCTCACCACCGGTGGCGATGGTGGCACCGCGTTTCACGGCGTCTTCGGTCAGCTGCTGCATGGCGGTGACGCGGCGGGCGTTGGCCATGGGGCCCATGGTGTTTGCGGCGTCCAGTCCAGAGCCGACCTTCATTTTCTCGGTGTACGCCAAGAAGCCAGCGACGAATTCTTCACGCACCGCCTCATCGACCAAAAAACGGGTCGGCGAAATACACACTTGGCCTGCGTTGCGGAACTTGAACGCGGCAATCATTTTGATCGCGTGCGGCACGTTCGCATCTGCCGCCACAATGACCGGCGCGTGACCGCCCAGCTCCATGGTGGCGCGTTTCATGTGTTTGCCGGCCAGCGCTGCGAGCTGTTTGCCGACCGGGGTCGAGCCCGTGAAGGTGATTTTGCGGATGGTCGGGTGCGGAATCAGGTAGTTGCTGATCTCGGCTGGGTCGCCATAGACCAAGCCAATCACGCCAGCGGGAACGCCCGCGTCGATGAAAACCTTGATCAACTCAGCCGGCGATGCTGGCGTTTCTTCCGGTGCTTTGATGATGATGGAGCAGCCGGTGGCCAGCGCGGCAGAGAGTTTGCGGACGATCTGGTTGACCGGGAAGTTCCAAGGCGT
>JAYUJX010000512.1:0-1140 GCA_043764955.1 Polaromonas sp. | reverse complement strand
ATCTCATCTCACCACCTTCGTCTGCTTTTCGACACCTCACCGCTCTCCTGTCCCCCAGTCAAGTGTCCCGCCCCATCAGTGAATTATATCGGCAAGAGGATGGATCCAGTGGGAAGGGGAGGGAGGAGGGAGAGTAGTATGGGCACAGTCACGCGTGCTAGTTACATGTCCCTAGTCGCCCCCTCCTTCAACGCTGACTGCCCCACATCAATTGTGTTCGAGAGGGATCCAGACATTAGGTACTAATCTAATCTACTCTACTCTGCTCCGATTCACTCTGACCAGCTTTTTCCTTTCCAAAATGTCTTCTCTCCTTTCTTTACTTCTCCTCTTCTTTCTTATATAGGAGAGAGAGAGTGTGTCAGAGCAGAGAGTGTGTCAGAGCAGAGCAGAGAGCAGAGCAGAGAGCAGAGCAGAGAGTGTGTGCGTGTGTGTGAGAGCAGAGAGAGAGCAGTGCAGAGCACAGAGTGTGTCAGTGCAGAGCAGAGAGTATCTGCGTGTGTGTGAGAGCAAAGAGTGTGTCAGTGCAGAGACAGAGCAGTGCAGAGAAGAGTAGAGAGTGTGTGCGTGTGTGAGTGAGAGCAGAGGGAGAGCCGTGAAGAGACAGAGCAGTGCAGAGAAAAAGTGTGTCAGAGCAGTGCAGTGACAGAGCAGAGAGTGTATCAGAGCAGAGAGAGAGCAGAGCAGTACAGAGAGTGTGTCAGAGCAGTGCAGTGCAGTGCAGAGCAAAGCGGAGCAGAGCAGAGCAGTGCAAAGCAGTGCAGAGAGTGTGTGCGTGTGTGAGTGGGAGCAGAGAGAAAGATAGCCGTGCAGAGAAACAGCAGGGCAGAGAGAGAGTGTGTTAGAGCAGTGCAGAGCAGAGCAGAGAGTGTGTCAGTGCAGTGCAAAGCAGAGCAGAGAGTGTGTGCGTGTGAGTGAGAGCAGAGAGTGTGTCAGAGCAGAGCAGAGCAGAGCAGAGCAGAGCAGTGCAGTGCAGAGCGGAGCAGAGGGTGTATCAGAGCAGTGCAGAGCAGAGCAGAGAGTGTGTCAGAGCAGTGCAGAGCAGATCAAAGAGTGTTTGCGTGTGTGAGTGAGAGCAGAGAGAGAGAGAACCGTGCAGAGAGACAGCAGGGCAGAGAGAGAGAGTGTAAGAGCAGTGCA
>JAYUJX010000511.1:0-1141 GCA_043764955.1 Polaromonas sp. | reverse complement strand
CTTCTTCGGTCAGCATGAACTTGGTGGTGCGTGCCAGCGGGTCAAACGCGCTTTCAGCCAAGGCGCAGAGCTGGAACTTACCGTCGCGGTCGGTGAAGTAGGTGAACATGAAGAAGCTAAGCCAGTCTGGCGTTGCTTCGTTGAACGCACCCAAAATACGCGGGTTGTTTTCGTCACCCGAGCGGCGCACCAACAAAGCATCTGCCTCTTCACGGCCATCGCGACCAAAGTGTTTGTGCAGCAAGTACACCATGGCCCACAAGTGGCGGCCTTCTTCCACATTGATTTGAAACAGGTTGCGCAGGTCATACATGCTTGGCGCAGTGTTGCCCAAGTGGCGCTGCTGCTCTACGGAAGCTGGCTCGGTGTCGCCCTGCGTGACGATGATGCGGCGCAGGTTGGCACGGTGTTCGCCAGGGACGTCTTGCCAGACTTTTTCGCCAATATTGTCACCAAAATGGATTTTGCGATCTGTATCACCTGGGTTCAAAAAGATGCCCCAACGGTAGTCACGCATTTTGACGTGACCGAACTGTGCCCATCCCTGTGGATCCACACTTACAGCGGTGCGCAAGTACACATCCATATCCGTCGAACCCACTGGCCCCATGTCGTCCCACCAGTTGATGAAGTTGGGTTGCCATTGCTCTAGGGCGCGCTGCAAGGTGCGGTCTTCGCCCAAGTTGACGTTGTTGGGGATTTTTTCGCTGTAATTGATACTTGACATCTTTAACTCCAATAAGAATGTGATGTGTTATTGCGTGAAATGACGCGACTACTCTGTTAAAAACTCGTGAGAAACGTGGTGAATACTGAGGTTGCGACACGCCACACTTACCGCATCGCACAACATTTTTAAACTCTGTTCCAATCAAAAACGGCCTTATCGCCTTTGCCGTAGACCTTCAAAGCACCTTTTTCGCCAACGGCGTTGGGACGCTGGAAAATCCAGTTTTGCCAAGCGGTCAAGCGGCCAAAAACTCGGGTGAACATGTTTTCAGGACCATTGAAGCGCAAATTAGCCTCCATGCCGGTCAGTGCATCGGGTGACATGGCCACACGTTCTTCAATCGCAATACGCAGCTCGTCTGCCCAGTCAATATCATCTGGGTTGGCGGTAACCAAACCAATCGCAAACGCG
>JAYUJX010000510.1:0-4162 GCA_043764955.1 Polaromonas sp. | reverse complement strand
TGGTTGCGCGAGCAGGATTTGAACCTGCGACCTTTGGGTTATGAGCCCAACGAGCTACCAGGCTGCTCCATCGCGCGTTAAGACCTCTATTATAACTTACTTATCTAACTCAGCGAGTCATCTAAGCAAACTAAATATATTTATCTGTGATTTATGCTTTGACTTCAACAGCTGGTGCCGTTGTATCAGGACGGTCAACCAATTCGACCAAAGCCATAGGCGCATTGTCACCCACACGGAAACCCATTTTCAAAATACGTGTGTAACCACCTGGACGAGCAGCAAAGCGCGGACCCAGATCAGCAAACAATTTCACGACTGAGTTGCGGTCACGTAAACGATCGAAAGCCATACGCTTGTTCGCCAAGCTTGGATTTTTAGCCAATGTGATCATAGGCTCAACAACGCGGCGGAGTTCTTTTGCTTTTGGCAAAGTTGTTTTGATGACTTCGTGCTCAATTAGCGAATTCATCATGTTACGAAGCATCGCTAAGCGGTGTTCACTGGTTCTGTTTAGTTTACGTAGTCCGTGTCCGTGACGCATGGTGTTTTCCTTTTATTAGTAGATAGCCGTATCAGGTACTATCCGATTGAAACTACGAGTTTGATGTGACTCAAATCTCGCAGTTTATGTTTATATAAATACTCTTAGATCAAACGATTCAAGAGAAATATTTTTATCCTTGTTTATCCAAACCAGCTGGTGGCCAGCTCTCGAGCTTCATGCCCAATGTCAAACCGCGAGAAGCCAAAACTTCTTTGATTTCATTGAGTGATTTACGACCCAAGTTTGGCGTTTTGAGCAACTCATTTTCAGAGCGCTGGATCAAATCACCAATATAGTAGATGTTTTCTGCTTTGAGGCAGTTGGCTGAGCGAACGGTGAGTTCCAGCTCATCAACTGGACGCAACAACAAGGGGTCAAACTGCTGCGCATTGCGAGCAGAGCTTGGTGCATCGAAAGCGGCTAATTCGCTGCCTTCTAATTGCGCAAACACAGCCAATTGCTCAACCAAAATTTTGGCTGATGAACGCACAGCATCTTCAGCATTGATGGCGCCATTGGTTTCGATTTCAATAACCAATTTATCCAAGTCAGTACGCTGTTCAACACGTGCATTCTCAACAGCATAGCTAACGCGTGATACTGGTGAAAAAGAAGCATCTAAAACGATACGACCGATAGATTTGTTTGGCTCATCACCAAAACGACGCATCGTACCTGGAACGTAGCCACGGCCTTTTTCAACTTTGATCTGCATGTCCAACTTACCGCCTTGCGACAAGTGAGCAATGATGTGATCAGGATTCACGATTTCAACGTCGTGAGGTGTTTGAATATCAGCAGCAGTAACTGGGCCTTCGCCGTCTTTGCGCAAACTCAAAGTAACTTCATCGCGGTTATGCAATTTAAAGACAACGCCTTTGAGGTTCAACAAAATGTTAACAACATCTTCTTGAACACCATCAATCGATGAGTACTCGTGCAACACACCAGCAATAGTCACTTCAGTCGCTGCATAGCCAACCATAGAAGACAGCAAAACGCGGCGCAAGGCATTGCCAAGCGTGTGGCCATAGCCACGTTCAAAAGGCTCTAGAGTCACCTTGGCGCGGTTGGCGCTGAGTTGCTCTACGTGGATAGCTTTTGGTTTTAATAGATTTGCTTGCATATTAATTTCCTCTCAATACCCCCGACTCGTTACATCGGTAAGGCTGGTGAAGCGCTCAAGCTTGCAATGCGAAGCAAGCTCGAGAACCAATTAAAATGATTTTTTAGCGAGAATACAACTCAACGATGAGTGATTCGTTGATATCAGCACCGAATTCATCACGATCAGGTGACTTCTTGAAAGTGCCAGTTGCTTTTTCGATGTTAACTTCCACCCATGCTGGCATACCAACTTGTTGAGCCAATTGCAAGGCTTCAGCGATACGTGTTTGTGCTTTAGATTTATCACGAACAGCAACCACATCACCCGCCTTAACCATGTAAGACGGAATGTTAACGGACTGACCATTCACGGTCATAGCTTTGTGCGACACCAACTGGCGTGCTTCGGCACGTGTTGAACCAAAACCCATACGATAAACGACGTTGTCCAAACGTGACTCGAGCAATGACAACAAGTTTGCACCTGTGTTGCCTTTACGGCGATCAGCTTCTGCGAAATAACGGCGGAACTGACGCTCCAAGATACCGTACATGCGCTTTACTTTTTGTTTTTCGCGCAATTGCAAACCGAAGTCAGAGGTACGAGCACCAGAAGTACGACCATGCTGACCTGGTTTTGAATCGAATTTAGCTTTATCGCTGATAGAACGACGTGCGCTCTTCAAAAATAAATCGGTGCCTTCACGGCGGGAGAGCTTGGCCTTGGGGCCTAAATAACGTGCCACGTGAGTTTCCTTTTATTTCATCTGCCGCAGTCTAGCTGCGGGAGCTGTTGACAAGCTGTCAATAGCGGTGGGCTTTGATTGATTGCCGAATAAACTTAAAAACTTGACAAGTTTAAAACTTGCCAAGTTAAAATTAAATACGACGACGTTTTTGTGGCCTGCAACCGTTGTGCGGTACAGGCGTGACATCGGCAATGGAGTTGATGCGAATGCCCAATGCGCCGAGTGCACGAACTGAAGATTCGCGACCTGGACCTGGGCCTTTGATTTCAACATCAACGTTTTTGATGCCTTGCTCCATGGCAGCACGACCAGCAACTTCAGACGCTACCTGAGCAGCGTATGGTGTTGATTTACGTGAACCTTTGAAACCTTGACCACCTGATGACGCCCAAGCCAACGAATTGCCTTGACGATCAGTGATGGTGATGATTGTGTTATTAAATGATGCATGCACGTGTGCAATGCCATCCGCAACGTTCTTGCGGACTTTTTTACGCACGCGTTGAGCCGCGCTATTGGATGGTGCTTTTGCCATAATAGTGTTCTATCTGATTATTTTTTCAACGATGCCGCCGCTTTGCGCGGACCTTTTCGCGTACGCGCATTGGTACGTGTTCTTTGACCACGCATAGGCAGACCACGACGGTGACGGAAACCGCGATAGCAACCAATGTCCATCAAACGCTTGATGTTCATGGTTGTCTCACGACGCAAATCACCCTCAATGGTAAAAACTGCGATTTGATCACGAATTTTTTCCAAGTCACCGTCCGTGAGATCCTTGATTTTCTTTGAATAAGCAATATCACATGCTTCGCAAATTTTGCGAGCGCGTGTACGACCAATACCGAAAATTGCGGTCAAACCAATTTCAGCATGTTGATGCTGAGGAATATTAATACCTGCTATACGTGCCATATGCGTCCTCTAAAACTTTCTAAATTAACCTTGGCGCTGCTTGTGACGTGGATCTGTACAGATAACACGCACTACACCCTTACGACGGATGATTTTGCAGTTGCGGCAAATTTTCTTGACCGAAGCCGAAACTTTCATTTCATTCTCCCAAATATCTATAAAAAACCAAAGTACTAAATAAAAACTAAATAATTAAATTTATTTAGCACGAAACACAATTCTCGCCCGCGTTAAATCGTAGGGAGTTAACTCAACCGTTACCTTGTCACCCGGCAAAATACGAATGTAGTGCATCCGCATTTTTCCAGAAATATGACCTAGTACGATATGCCCATTTTCCAATTTAACCCGGAAAGTTGCGTTGGGTAGGTTTTCAACAACCTCACCCGCCATTTGAATAACATCATCTTTAGACATAATTTACTCAAGCACCTAAAGATGACTTGAAATTTGCCTTTTTGAGGAGCGAATCGTACTGTTGGGACATCATGTAGTTTTGTACTTGTGCCATGAAGTCCATAGTCACAATCACAATAATTAGAAGTGAAGTACCGCCAAAGTAGAAGGGGACATTATATTTCAAAATTAAGAACTCTGGCAGCAAACAAACAAAAGTGATGTAAATAGCGCCTGCAAAAGTCAAACGAAGCAATATCTTATCAATGTATTTAGCAGTTTGATCACCAGGACGAATACCCGGTACAAATGCACCACTCTTTTTCAAGTTGTCTGCAGTTTCGCGGCTGTTAAAAACCAACGCCGTATAAAAAAAGCAAAAGAACACAATTGCTGCTGCATAGAACATAACGTAGATTGGCTGACCTGGCGTCAACATACCTGC
>JAYUJX010000509.1:0-4163 GCA_043764955.1 Polaromonas sp. | reverse complement strand
TGCGCTGGACCAGCTGGTCGCTATGGTTAAAAAAGGGATTTAAATATCCATCGATCAATCAAATCAACAGCTTAGGAGTGATTTCATGGCAAAAGCAGTCTTTATCAACCTGCCGATCGGTAATCTCAAAGCATCCATGGCTTTTTACGACGCCTTGGGTTTCAAGAACAACCCGCAGTTCACCAACGACGCCGCAGCCTGCATGGTCTACAGCGACACCATCTATGTGATGCTGCACAGCCACCCTTCATGGCGCAGATTCACCCAGCGCCCGATTCCGCCGTCTACGTCCAGCGAAGTGATGCTGGCCTTGTCCGTCGACAGCATCAAAGAAGTCGACACGCTGAACGACATCGCCCAAGCCAACGGCGGCACGGCCGACATCAACCCCAAGCAAGACCTGGGTTTCATGTACAGCCGCGCTTTCACAGACCCTGACGGGCACATTTGGGAACCGTTCTGGATGGACCCAAAGGCCATTCCGGCTTGAACACCTACATCGCCCTGTTACGCGCCGTTAACGTAGGCGGCACTGGCAAATTGCCTATGGCCGAGTTAAAAACCATGTGTACTGCGCTCGGTTTTACCCAAGTGCAAACCTACATCGCCAGCGGCAATGTGGTGTTTCAAAGCGCCATGTCAGAATCAAAAGTTAAATCTGCTTTGGAAGCCCAACTCCAAACCTACGCCGGCAAACCCGTAGGCGTCCACATCCGCACCACCGCGCACATGCAAGCCGTGCGCGACGGCAACCCTTTCCCCAAGGCGGAACCGAATCGTGTGATGACTATCTTTTTAGATAAACCCGCAGACAAAGCCATGCTCACCGTCGTAACAGGTCAAAAAGACGAACAAATCGCGCTGGGGTTGAATGAACTCTACGTCCATTACGGCGAAGGCATGGCGCAGAGCAAACTGAAAGTTCCAGCCGCCAAAACGGGTACGGCGCGGAATATGAATACGGTTGCCAAGTTGGCGAAGATGGCTGAAAACGTCAAAATTGCTATTAAATAAATAGCTGCTCAGGCAATAAATACGAAGGCTAGGTGCCGATTTGACTCTCAAATCAGGGTTCCAAGGTGTTTAGAGCGTCCTACAGCGTTTTTTGATACCGCACCAGCATCTGCGCCTGCGTTTAAACACCGTCTCATCGGGCAATTTACCCACCATTTGGTCGCGCATCATCTCGCCCATGCTGTTCTCTCCTTTATGCGACACAGTACTGGACGTTAGTAACTACTTCGCTGGCTTCACTTCTAGCAGCGATTCGGTGTGCAAGACGCACTGCCAGCGCTTGTCGACGTAAACCCAAGTGGAGGTGTCTGACATGTCCTGGATAGTGTCTTTTCCACTTTTGCCGCCTTCACGCGACGCAACCGTCTGCTTCACGCGGTAGGTCATAACGGCTGTCGTCTCTGAAGGAAACACAACCTCAACGTCGCTCAGGGCAAAGGATGTCACGACCATAGAGCCTTGCTCTGCCATCTTTCGATAACCCGCATGGTCGAACTTCATCGCCCCGTGCGAGCTTGCCATCATTGCAGGCTCGTGCAGCAGTTGCAAGGCGGCGTCTGTATCTTGGTCAATCATCGACTGCCAGAATTTTGTCTCCAGGTCGATCAGTGTCTTTGCGAATGTGGTCATTTGATGCTCCAGTCGTTGGGGTTAGAAAAGTTCCGTTCAGCCAGTTTCGGCATCCGCGTCGTACTTGAGCTTCGGATACCAATCCGTCCCGCGCCCCTCCGGCGTGTTGTCCAGAATCGTCCAGAGTGGCATGAGGTTGGGCGCGCCGCGCGGGTCTTGGCCGGGGTCGGCGGTGCTGCCGCCCATCTCGCCGCTCCAGAAGTGCCGAATGCTGCCGTCGCGGCGGGTAAAGACGTTGAACCCGGGCATATCGGCATCATCTGCACTCACGTAATCTCGGGTGAAGTCGCCGCTGGTGTCTGAAAACAGCTTGAGGTTGCGCCAGCCGCGCTCCTTCTTGACCTTCAGAAGGCGCTCAATCGGCGAGTGCGCCACCATCACCAGTGCAATGCGCTGTTCGACGTCAAGCGCTTCCCTGTCCCAGGCGGCCATCAGCGATGAACACATGGGGCAGGGCTGCGCGCGCTGTGGTCCAAACATGTAGCTGTAGACCGCCAGCGTTTGCTTATCCCCAAACAACTCGGAGAAATTGACAGGGCCGTTCTCGCCGATGAAGGCGTAGTTCTTGGGTACGGTGCCACCCGCCGGCAGAGCGCGTCGTTGCTCTGCCGCCCGTTCGATGTGGCGTCTGAGTTCGATTTCTTCAGCAAGTAGCGCGTCGCGGGCAAGGCGATAGTCGCTGCTCTCATTCGGGAAACGAACGCCGTTGTTCTTCGCCAGCTCAGTCGCAGATTTGAGTTGCTGTGATGTGGTCATGGTCATCCTTAAAGTGGGTTTGTCAGGCAATCGACCAGTTGCTGCGTCAGACGCACTTTAGCTGTTCGTCCCAGTCTTTTCCGCGTCCGTCAGGGTGTCAGGTCGAACATGGTCCATAGCACTTGATCTAGCGCGATGGCGCTTGCCACGTCACGCCTTCAGAGCCTCCTCCAACTGCGCCTTGTTCATGCTGGATCGCCCCTTGATGCCGCGCTGCTTTGCCTCGTTGCGAAGTTGGGCGACGGTGCGCCCGCCGGAACCCTGATGCGACCTGAGTCCCCCACGCCGACCTGCAGACATGTCGTTGATCGAAGAGGCGCTGCTGGTCACCGATTCTCCGTGCTGCGCTCGTTCCTTGTTGACGACTCGCGCCGCGATTTCTTGGGCCAGAGACTTAGACTTGCCGCCTTCCAGCAGGCTGTCCTTGATATGGGCGTACTGACGTTCGCGCTTTGCGCTCCAGGCTTTTTGTGGCATGGCGGATCCTTGGGCGTTGACATTGGGCAGGAAAATCCCGTTCACTTGTCATAACAGCGGTCACACCCGCAGAAAGGACAGCAGCGCATCGTTGAACGCCTGCGCGTGCGACAGGTTAAACCCGTGTGGTGCACCGTTCACGATCACCAGTTGGCTGTGCGGCACGGCGCGGTGGGTGCGCTGACCCGAGCCTGCTAGGGGCACGATCGCGTCCGCGTCGCCGTGAATCACCAGCGTGGGCACGGTCACCTTTTTCAGGTCTTCGCGGAAGTCGGTCGTGCTAAACGCGTCCATGCAAGCCAACGCCGCATGCTGTGCCGACTGCTGACACACAACGATTGCCGCGCTGCGCTGCGACTCGGTGACCTGCAGCACACCGTTGGCCGAGAAGAAATTCTGGGTGAACCCGTCGAAGAAGGCAGCCCGGTCTTGCTCAAGCGCGTGCTTTTTCTCTTGCGCCGCTTCGGGCGTGAGCGGCCCGTCGGGGTTGTCGGCGGACTTCATCAGGCACGGCGGCACGGCAGCGGCAAACACCACGCTGCGCAGGCGCGATTCGCCGTGCCGTGTGATATAGCGTGCCACTTCGCCACCGCCCATAGAGAAACCCACCAGCGTCGCGTCCTGCAGTTCGCATTGGTCCATCACGCGTTCCAGGTCGTCGGCCAGCACGTCGTAGCTGTAGCTCGATTCCGGCTTGTCTGAACGCCCAAAACCCCGTCGGTCGTATGCCACCACGCGATAACCAGCGGCTTCAAGCACCGACACCTGCGGCTCCCAGGCTTGGACTGACAGCGGCCAGCCGTGAATCAGCACCACTGGACGGCCGCTGCCACCGGTGTCTTCGATGTGCAGGCGCACGGCATCTGCGGGCGCTGCGTAATTGGGCGCTGTGTTTGCAGAAGCTGCACCGGTGGTGTTCGAATCCTCTGTGCTCGATGTCATTCCAGCTGTAGCTCCAGCGGCGGCTCCGCCCAATGCGCCGGCAACGGCACCCAAAGAAGCACCGACCAAAACGCCGACTGGGCCAGCCACAGCAACCCCGATAGCAGCACCCGTGGCCGCACCAGCCATCAAACCACCGCCCACCAGTGCCGAATTGGCCTCACGCTCGGCCTCAAGGGGTTCCAGCAACACTTGCGCGGCAACACTCGTGTCCATCGAAGGAATACCGTGGCCGAGCTTGGCCTGCTCAGCAAGGTCTTTGTCCACAAGCTCAGTGCTGGACAGTGGGGTGGTCAATGCGTTCATGTGCTTCTCCTAGATCAGCTAAGGGTGAATGAGCATGT
>JAYUJX010000508.1:0-1147 GCA_043764955.1 Polaromonas sp. | reverse complement strand
GAGAAAAGAAAAGAAATGCAAAGAGAAGCAGGCAGAGCTGCCGTACGTGCTGCCATGGCGAGTATTGGTACGAATGTCTCACATAGTAGTGCCAGTGCGAGTGTCAGTGATGTCGATACCGATGTGGGCATCAATGAGAGCAACAGTAGAAGTGATGGTAATGGTGATGGTAAGGAAGTCGATGATTTTGGTACGATAGTCAGTACTGCTAGTGCCTCTGTCCTCGGTAACTTTGTCAGTCATGTTGAAGTTGAGAATGTTCCGTTGAAGAACGTTCCTATGAATGATGTTCCTATGGAGAATGTTCTTTTGTCTGGTACTGAAAGTGCTTCGTCAGTTGGCGATATTTACAGTGAATCTCTTCATGCTGTTTATTTTGACGGAAACGATCTGCACAGTAACGATGAAAGTTATGATGACAATGCAGTGAGCAACAGTAGTTGTAATAATGATAATGATAATGATATCGGCAGTCATAAGAATTATGAAAATAAAGGACGGAATAAATATGAAAATGACGGCACTGATGAAGATGTAAATGTCGGTTATAGTAAATCCAATAGCAATAGTAATGACACCAACGATAATAGAAATATCGAAAATAACGCCAAATCCGTCAATACTGACTATTCAATATTTCCGGGAAGTCTTGACAGTGTAGAGTTAGCAAGTGGCCCACCCGTACAGCATGTAAGTACGTACAACACGAATGAAGCGTTGACCAATGGTTGTGCTGACGATGGCATTGAAACGGTTACGGATAGTTGTGTTCAAAGTAATGGTGTAATAAAACACGATAATACGACTAATAGCAGTTATGTCAGTGATGATATTAGTGTTAGAAATAGGGGTGACTTCGACAGGAGTAGAATAATTGAAATCGATATCAGTGAAAACAGCAGTAACGATGATAACAATGATTCGGACAATAGTGGTATAACAGATAACAATAACGATGATAACAATAGAAACAGTGATGATAGCAACAACAATAAGTATGATAATAATGGCAATTCTGATGATATCGCAAATAGAGATAATAACGCTATTAAGGACGATATAACAATCGAGGATGACGATAGCGAGGAAAGTGTTGTATTCATCAAAATGTCAAATGTCAAATAATTTGTCACCACAGACAATGCGT
>JAYUJX010000507.1:0-4170 GCA_043764955.1 Polaromonas sp. | reverse complement strand
GGCGTTTTTCCAGCTTTTGCGATTCCAGCTCGATTTTTCTCTCAGCTTTGTGTTCTGCTTTTTTATCGACGACTATCTCGTCATCCACCCATACTGCGCTCATAACTTATTCCTAATCTTTTTCCAAAAATCTTGTTTACAGCAGTCATTCCCGTGTATTGCACCGTCATTCCCGCGAAGGCGGGAATCCATGACCGCTACCGTGGATTCCCGCCTTCGCGGGAATGACGGAAGGTGCGGGAATGACAGGCTTTGGGCTTGGTTAGCCTGGTTCAATCTACCACTGCCCCGTTTCAATACGAATCGCCACTTCGCAGTCGTCAAATATCTCTAATTTCGCTATTTTCACCCGCACGCCCAGCACGCCGGGCAGCTGCATCAAGCGGTGGCTGAGTTTGCCGATCAGGCTTTCCAGCAAATTCACGTGCTCCGCCGTGCATTCGCTGATGATGATTTGCCGCACTTTGCGGTAGTCCAGCACGTGGTTGATGTCATCGTCACCTGGCAGCAACGGCTGCAGGCCTTGGTTCAGCTCGGCATCGACCTGAATCGGCTGTGGATCGCGCTTTTCGTGCTCCAAAATACCCAGATTGGCGTCAAACCGCAAGCCGGTGAGCGTCAAAATTTGCTGCCCACGGGTGTGAAGGGTCGGTTGTATGGTCATTTAGGGCTATCCATCAAAGAAAAATCACGCGCAAAACGCATCAAATGTTGCCCTCCGTCCACCAGCAAGGTCGTGCCGGTGATGGATCGGTTTTCCAGTGCAAAACGCACAGCGTCTGCCACATCTTGCGCGGTGGACGAGCGACCCAATGGCGATATTTTGTGCAGTTCTTGAAACTTTTCGTCACTGATCATGTGGCTGGTCAGCGTCAGCCCAGGTGCGACACCAATGACGCGAACCAGCGGCGCAAGCTCCATCGCCAACATCGTATTGGCGGCCTCTAAGGCGGCTTTGCTCAGGGTGTAGCTGAAAAAATCGGGGTTTTGGTTCCAGAGTTTTTGATCGAGTAAATTCACAACAGCACCTTGCGCTGTCGTGTCACCCGCTTTTTGACGCTCAGACACGTGCGCGCACAGCGCCTGCGACAGCAAAATCGCCGCGCCAGTATTGGTTGCCAAGTGTTTTTGCATCGCGCCGTAGCTGAAGTTAGATGCGGCATCGTGCTCAAAAATCGCGGCGCTGTTGACCACGGCATCGACGCGGCCGAAGTGGGCGATTACCTGTGGCAGCAAAGCGCGAACAGCGGCTTCATCGCTCAAATCGCACAGAAATTTAGCGTGATTTGCCCGAGCAACATCGCTTAAAACATCATTTTTAGAGAAATTTTCGGTTCTAGCCGACGTATTTATTACCAAGTCAGCTACTGTATTAATAGCATCTTGTTCACTGGAGCGATAATGCACCGCCACCCGCCAGCCGTGTTTTGCCAACGTCAACGCGATCTCGCGCCCCAGCCGTTTGGCGGAGCCGGTGACTAAAACCACGGGGGGGTGAGGGTGGGATGACATGCGGGACAATATAAGCTGTTTTGAAAATCCCTTTCATTTTACCTATGCCCCCTGCTTCCGCTACCTCAGTCCTTCAAAGCCACATTGAAACCGCCATCAAAAACAACGGTGGCTGGCTGCCGTTTGACCGTTTCATGGCACTGGCGCTGTACGCTCCTGGCTTGGGTTACTACGCGAACGATTTGCGTAAATTTGGGCTTTTTCCCGCTAAAGACGTTGTAACCGGCAGCGACTTCGTCACCGCTCCCGAGTTAACACCACTATTCGGCCAAACCCTCGCCAAACAAATCGCCCAAGCCCTGCAACACACGCAAACTTCTGAGATTTGGGAGTTTGGCGCAGGTTCTGGTGCGCTGGCTTTGCAATTACTCGTCGCTTTGGAGCAACTGGGTCAGCCCGTCAGCCGCTACACCATCGTGGATTTGTCCGGCTCGCTGCGGCAGCGGCAGCAGGAAACGCTGCTGATGTTTGGCGACAAAGTGCATTGGGCGAACGAACTGCCGGACGCGATGCAAGGCGTGGTGGTGGGCAACGAGGTGCTGGATGCTATGCCGGTGAAGCTGCTGGCACGGGTGAAAGGTGAATGGTACGAACGTGGCGTGATTGTTACGCCAGAGCATGCATTTGACTGGCAAGACCGCCCCAGCGAGCTACGCCCACCGCTAGACATCATGGGTGAACACGATTATTTGACCGAAATTCACCCCCAAGCCGAGGCTTTTATGCGGACTTTGGCGCAGAAGTTGACGTCGAGCAAACAAGGCGGCGCGGCGTTTTTCATCGACTATGGCTTCCCCGAAGCCGAATACTTCCACCCGCAGCGGCACATGGGCACCGTCATGTGCCACCAAGGGCACCTCGCCGATGGCGACCCGCTGGCGCAAGTGGGGCGCAAAGACATCACCGCCCACGTCAACTTTACGGGCGTGGCTGTGGCGGCACAAGGAGATGAAAAAGAAGTAGGATTGAACGTGCTGGGCTACGCCAGCCAAGGGCGGTTTTTGTTGAACTGCGGTTTGCATTTGACTTTGGAAGATGCCGATTTACCCAACCGAACCCATGCGATGAAACTCATCAACGAGCATGAAATGGGCGAATTGTTCAAGGTGATCGGCTTTTGCAAGGGCGAACCGTGGGATGCCATCGGTTTTAGCGCGGGTGACCGGACGCACACTTTATGAGTTGCTTCCAAACAGTGCTTAGGGTGTTCTTATGATGCTGCGCTGGGTATTCTTCGCCATTCTTGCGGTATTGCTGGTCAGCTGGCTGTTTTCCATGCGCCTGCCGTGGCTGGAAAAGCTGGGGTTGACCAAATTGAACAGCCATGTGTCATTTCGCGCGTTTGGCAAAGTGCGACACATCCCAGTTACATACGTGGTTCTTTTAGCGACTGCGGCGTATTTAGCCATTGCTTTGCTGTATAAATAGCGACAAACTCCATGAGACAATTTAAGAGACAACATGACCGACTTTGCTCCGCCCACCTCCGTTTTTGCCTCTTTGACCGGCTTAAAAGCCTGCGTAGACTTGGGCGGCACCAAAGTGGCCGTGACACTGGCCAACAACGCGGGTTTGCACGCCAAGCGCGTTGAACCGACCGCCAAAGAAGGGCAAAACGACGCCTTGGCGCTGCAAATCATCCGGATGATTGGTGAGAGTTGCCAAGAGGCTGGCTTCAAAGAACAAGATATTGATGGCGTAGGCGTCTCCAGCTGCGGACCTTTCGTGCTCAACAAAGGCATGGTCGAGCTGGCAGCGCCCAACATCTGCGGCGGCATGGCGGGTAAAGCACGCGGGCTACCCAACGACTGGCAAACCGCCTTGCTGGAAACCCCACTGCGCGCACACTTCCCCCACGTGCGCCACATTCGGGTTGAAAACGACGGCATTGGCGCGCTAGAAGCCGAGCGCCGCTGGGGCGCACTGCAACACAACGGCAAACCACTGGCCAGCTGCGCCTACGTGACTTGGAGCACCGGCATAGGCACAGGCCTGTGCGTTGACGGCCACGTGCTGCGCGGCAAAAACGGCAACGCCGGCCATGCGGGGCACATGTTTGTAAGCACCAACAACGACGCCTTGTGCGGCTGCGGCAACATCGGTGATTTGGAGGCCCTGGTCGCTGGAAACGCCATCCCACGGCGATTTGAAGCCCAAGGATTTACCGATGCCGCTACTCTTTTAATAGCTGCACAGGCAAGAAATACGATGGCTATAGCCATAATTGATGTCCTGTGCGAAGATATGGGACGCGCCCTGTACAACTTGATAGTCACCCTTGATTTAGAACGCATCAGCATAGGCGGCAGCGTGTTTTGGCACCACCGCGAGTACCTCTTACCCAAACTCCAAGCCGTCATCCAAGGCAAAATGCCAGCGCTGACAGCCACTTGCGAGCTCGTGCCAGCGGGGCTGGGGAATCAGGTGGGGGATTGGGGGGCGTTGGCGTTGGTGGCTTAAATCGGTAGATTAGGGCAATTTTGATGGCATTCCTCAGCGCTATCCCGAAACTGGCTTCGCTGGACATTCAACGCAGCATCGCCTTTTTTGAAAAACTCGGCTTTATAAAATCTGCCCACTATCCCGATTACGGCATCGTGCAGCTAGACGCCGTACAGATTCACTTCTGGCTCTGCGCAGACCCCGCAGTACCGCACG
>JAYUJX010000506.1:0-1149 GCA_043764955.1 Polaromonas sp. | reverse complement strand
ATTGACGACGTCACCAAAGCCATCAAATCTGAAATCGTGGTGACCGAGACCGCTGGCGTGCTCAGCGGCAAAGTGACTCAATTACTGCGCAAAGATGTTGATCAAAAAGCCGTTTGCAAAGAATGCGCCGATGACAGGAAGGACAAGCCGATTATTGGCTTAGAAATCATTCGTGGTGCGAAAAAAGCAGAAGGTAAAGATGTTTGGGAAGATGGCAAAATTTTAGATCCTGAAAATGGCAAAAACTACACGCTGCGCTTGACACCGATTGAAGGTGGCAAAAAGCTGGAAGTGCGCGGCTCTGTGTTTGGCATTGGCCGCACGCAGACCTGGGTGCGTGTGCAATAAATTTATCGAAAGTAAGTCATGTCTCGATTTCAAGTTAAAAAAGTCGCCGTTTTAGGCGCAGGTGTGATGGGTGCGCAAATTGCCGCCCATCTGGTCAATTGCAAAGTGCCGGTCATTTTGTTTGATTTGCCGGCGAAAGAAGGGCCTAAGAATGGCATCGTCACCAAGGCCATTGAGGGCTTGAAAAAGCTGAAACCTGCACCGCTAGGCGTGCCGGAAGATGCGGCCATGATCCAAGCGGCCAACTACGAAGAGCACATGGAATTGCTGCAGGGCTGCGACCTCATCATTGAGGCCATCGCCGAGCGCATGGACTGGAAGACCGATCTGTACTACAAGATTGCGCCTTTCATCGCTGAAGGTGCGATTGTGGCGAGCAACACCTCGGGTTTGAGCATCACCAAATTGTCTGAAGCGCTGCCTGAAGCCATCAAGCCGCGTTTTTGCGGTATCCACTTCTTCAACCCGCCGCGTTACATGTACTTGGTGGAGTTGATCAACACACCGACCACGCAACCGCAGATATTGGACGACCTAGAAACATTCGTCACAAGTGGCTTGGGTAAAGGCGTAGTACGGGCGCACGACACACCCAACTTCATTGCCAACCGCGTCGGCATTGCCGGCATGCTGGCAACCATGAAACAGGTGGAAAACTTTGGTTTGACCTATGACGTGGTGGACGATTTGACCGGCAAGAAGCTGGGTCGCGCCAGCTCGGGCACCTTCCGCACGGCTGATGTGGTGGGTTTGGACACCATGACGCACGTGATCAAGACGCTGCAAGACAATTTGAGCTTG
>JAYUJX010000505.1:0-1153 GCA_043764955.1 Polaromonas sp. | reverse complement strand
ACAGCCCTGCTTTGTCGCCAAAATAGTAGCTAATCGCAGCGATATTCACGCCGGCAGCGGTGGCTAATTCACGGGTGGAGGTATTGGCAAAGCCTTTTCGGCAAACAAATGCACGGCGGTGTGCAGCAACCGCGCGCGGGCTTCGACGCCGTCAGCGCGTGGTGCACGGCTGCGGCAGGCGCTTAATTTTTCAAAAACTTCTTTGACTGTCATCCCTTCATTATGGCATCTAAATCAAACGTTTGATTTAATTATCCAAGAAAAGTTAGGGTAATGACTATGCTAACGGCTTCTAGACGACGCTGTATCCTTCTTCCGCAATGGCTTTGACCAAGTCTTCATGCGGTTTGTCGGACTGCACGTGCACCTTGTTTTGCATGCGGTCAATCGCGACTTCTGCCGCTGGATCGACTTGTTTGATGGCGCGTGTGACAGCTTTTTCGCAGTGGCCGCAGGTCATGCCCGTGACTTCAAAGGTTTGGTTCATGGTGGCTTTCCTTATCTTTTGGTTTCAATTGACTTAGATTAACTTGTTAAACCCTAAATTGCACCAAGCTACAAATTTACAAGACTAGGATGTCACCATGACTGCAGCGCTCGCCCCTGACACCGAACTCGACATTGGCATAGGCGGCATGACTTGCGCGTCCTGCGTCTCGCGGGTGGAAAAAGCATTGTCTAAAGTGCCTGGCGTCAGCACCGCCACGGTGAATTTAGCGACCGAAACCGCCCGTATCCACTTTGCAGCCGCCGAGCACATGGAAGCTAAGCTGCGCCGCGCGGTGCGTGATGCGGGCTACGAACCTGTCGCGGCGAATGCCGTAATTGACGCACCGGATGCCTCGCCCTGGGCGGGTTTCATGCCGGTTGCCATCGGCTTGGCGCTGTCTGCCCCGCTGGCGCTGCCGATGATTGGTGACTTATTTGGCAAACATTGGATGCTACCCGCCTGGGTGCAATTTGCCCTAGCCACGCCGGTGCAGTTCATTTTGGGTGCGCGGTTTTACAAAGCGGCTTGGGGTGCGGTCAAAGCGCTGACGGGTAACATGGATCTGCTGGTCGCCATTGGCACGACGGCGGGTTGGCTGCTGTCGATGTGGTTGTGGCTGACTGCGGAACCTGACACCATGCTGCACCTGTATTTTGAAGGCTC
>JAYUJX010000504.1:0-4188 GCA_043764955.1 Polaromonas sp. | reverse complement strand
GCGCCTCGGCGTCGTCCATGATGAAGACGCGTTTGACGTACAGCTTCAGACCCGAATTGCGCTCGCGGTTGTACAAATCCATGGGCGCTTTGCTGGGGATGTACAGCAGCTGCGTGTATTCCTGCTTGCCTTCGACGCGGTTGTGGGTGTGCGCCAGTGCGTCGGCATGGTCGTGGCTGATTTGTTTGTAAAAGTCCTGGTATTGCTCAGGCGTGATGTCCTTCTTGGCACGCGTCCACAGGGCGCTGGCCTGGTTCACGGTTTCCCACTCGCCGGTCATCACCATGCCGCCGCCTGAAGTTCCTTTGGACGGGTCGTCTTTGTCGATGGCTTCGCCCTCTTTCCACTCTTCCTTTTCCATCAAAATCGGCAGGCTGATGTGGTCGGAATACTTGGCGATGATGCCTTTGAGCTTCCAGTTGTTGGCGTAGTCCAGCGCGTCGTCGCGCAGGTGCAGGGTCACGCTGGTGCCGCGTTGGGCACGCTCAATGCTCTCAACTTCAAAATCTCCTGACCCACCACTCACCCATCTGACGCCGTCGGCCGTCGGCAAGCCCGCACGGCGCGATTCGACGGTGATTTTGTCCGCCACGATGAAGCCCGAGTAAAAACCCACGCCAAACTGGCCGATCAACTGTGAATCCGCCTTCTGATCGCCCGACAGCTTGGCGACAAAGTCTTTGGTGCCGCTTTTGGCGATGGTGCCCAGGTTGTCGATGGCTTCTTGTTGGGAGAGTCCAATGCCGTTGTCGGCAATCGTCAGCGTTTTGGCGTCTTTGTTGAAGCTGACGCGGACTTCCAAATTTGGCGCGTTTTCCAGTAAAACAGGGTCGTTCAAGGCTTCATAGCGCAGCTTGTCGCAGGCGTCCGATGCGTTGGAGATCAGCTCGCGCATGAAAATCTCTTTGTTGGAGTACAACGCGTGGGTGACTAAATGCAGGAGTTGGGCCACTTCGGCCTGGAATGAGAGTGTTTGTTTGGTCATGGTGTCAATTATGTGGTTCTATGGTTCTAGATAGTAAATTCGGCAACTTTTCATCAGAAAAGCAGCCTCCAAGTTTAGCGCGGCTTGCTGCGGGCTGGCCGCAGCGCCGAACGATTAGATATGGGGTCGGTGGCTGAAATTTCAACGCTTGGCTTGTTGATGGGTTTGAAAAACGATAAAAACAGCTCGAAACTGGTAGAAAGAGCGTTTTCAGGGCTTAAATATGACTCTAGCCGGCGTATTTATTGCCTAAACAGCTATTAAAAAAATAGCAATTCTATTTGTACGAAGCCAGCAAAATGCTGGTTTCGGTGCTGCGGATGCCCTTCAGCAGCCGAATCCGCTCCAGCGCTTTTGATAATTCGCCCATAGACGCCACTTCCAGCTCGGCCAGCAAATCCCAGCGGCCATTGGTGTCGTGCAGCGCGGCCACGCTGGGTTCGCCCAAGAGCCGCACAATCACTTCGCGGGTTTGGTTGCCTTCCACCTGCACACCTGCCCAGGCACGTACGCTCTCGCGCTCGGTTTGCGGTTTGAGCTGTACGGTGTAGCCCACAATCGTTTGGTCGTCTTCCAGCTTGCGCAGCCGGTTCGTCACCGTGCCGCGCGACACTTTGAGTTTGTGTGCCAGATCAGCCACGCTCAAGCGGGCGTTGTGCCGCAGTTGGGCGATCAGCTGGTTGTCGAGTTCGTCCATGGCTTCTCCCCAGTACCGACTAATTATTGATAAAAATGATAATTTACTTTGTCATTATGGTAAATATTTAACGAAATTGCTACATATTTACCACTTTCAATTATGTTTGCTCGCTTCTAAACTTTAACCTATACAAAATCAACGCAACAAACGAGACGACATCATGATGACCTTAGAAGCTAAAACAACACAAAACATGGTAGAAAAAACAGTCAATAATGCCAAAACAGACACCTTGGCATCCTTCCGCAGCCACGGCACCTTGTTTCTCAGCGCCTCGGAAATGGCCGAGCTGGTCAAGCGCAAGGGCGTGCACCATTGCCTGGAGGTGATGTGCAACTACATCGAGGCCGACTTCAGCCGCTGGCAAGACTTCGACAAATCCGCCCGTGTGGCCAACCATTCCAAAGATGGCGTGATCGAGCTCATGCCCATCAGCGATGCCTCGCTGTACAGCTTCAAATACGTCAACGGCCACCCCAGCAACACCCAACAGGGCCTCTCCACCGTCATGGCCTTCGGCGTGTTGGCCGATGTGGACTCTGGCGCACCGCTCTTGTTGTCAGAGCTGACCTTGACCACCGCCCTGCGCACCGCCGCCATGTCCGCCCTAGCAGCCAAGTATTTGGCTCGTAAAAACAGCCGCGTCATGGCACTTATCGGTAACGGCGCGCAAAGCGAGTTTCAGGCTTTGGCGTTTGCGCACCTTGTCGGCATCAAAGAATTGCGTTTGTTTGATACAGACCCTGCAGCGACGCAAAAGTTAGTTAAAAACTTGCAAGGCAAAGGCTTGACTTTGACAGTCTGCGCCAGCACCTTTGAGGCCGTGCGCGGTGCAGACATCGTCACCACGGTCACGGCAGACAAAGCCTACGCCAACATCGTCACCGCCGACATGGTTGCGCCCGGCATGCACCTCAATGCCGTCGGCGGCGACTGCCCGGGCAAAACCGAGCTGGATTCGGCTATTTTGCAAGGCACTATAGACTATGACACCGCCGTTTTTGTCGAATACACGCCACAGTCACGCGTGGAAGGCGAAATTCAGCACCTGCCAGCAGACTTTGCCGTCACCGAGATGTGGCAAGTCATCAACGGGGAGAAAGTTGGCCGCACCAATGATGCACAAGTCACCGTGTTCGACTCGGTGGGTTTCGCTTTGGAGGACTACGCCGCTTTACGTTTTGTTTACGATACCGCTCGCACCTTGGGCATGGGTGAACGCGTGAGCTTGATACCGCAACTGGATAATCCGAAAGATTTGTTTGGTTTGCTCAATTAATATCTCATAGATTCAAATCTACCATTCACACCCATGATTTCGTTCTTTTCGCATCAGCACCATCTGCACGCGCCCGAATACGAATTTTCCCGTGGCGAGCGGGTGGCTTGTTTTGAGTCACCAGAGCGGGCGGACTTTGTGCATGCAGCCTTGTTGGCGGCGGGTCATGAAATCAGAACGCCGAATGTCGACAGCACCGCCGTGCTGCAGCAAGTGCATACGCCGCGTTATTTGGCGTTTTTAGAATCGGCCTGGGCGCAGTGGTTGGCTGTTGATGTCGGCAATGCGACGCGACAGCCTTTCCCCTCCGTCTGGCCGGTTCGCACACTGCGCAGTGATCTTGAGCCGCAGAATTTCACCGCCAAGCTAGGCTTGTACTCTATGGACAACGGCAGTCCGCTGGTCGCGGGCACCTGGGCTGCGGCCAAAGCGGGGGCGGATGCAGCGGCGAGTGCGGCAGAACTGATCGCCAGCGGATCGCCGCAAAAATCCGGTGAAAAGGTCGCCCCGCAAGCTGTCCCGCAAGCTGTTTTTTGCGCCACCCGCCCGCCAGGCCACCATGCAGGTGCGGATTTCATGGGCGGCTATTGCTTTTTAAACAATGCGGCAGTGGCGGCGCAAACCCTGCTGAATCAAGGCCATAACCACAGCCATAACCAAGGTTTTAGCAAAGTCGCCATTTTGGATGTGGACTACCACCACGGCAACGGCACACAAAGTATTTTTTACGACCGCGCAGATGTGCTGTTCGTCAGCATCCACGGCGACCCTTGTAGCGAATACCCGTTTTATTTGGGTCATGCTGACGAATTGGGCGAAGGCGCTGGCCAGGAATGCAATCTGAACCTGCCGCTGCTAGCCGGCAGCTCAAAACAAGTCTGGTTTGCCGCTTTGGCCACGGCCTGCACAAAAATCAAAGCCCATGGGTCGCAAGCCTTGGTCGTATCCTTGGGTTTAGACACCTTTGCGGACGACCCCATTTCGACCTTTGCGCTGCAGTCAAGCGACTTTGTTGAATTGGGCGAACAGCTCAAACAACTTGGCTTGCCCACCGTTTTCATCCTAGAAGGCGGTTATGCAGCCAAAGAGCTGGGGGTGAATGCGGCTAATGTATTGGCTGGATTTTCAGCTTAACCAATCCACCAGCTGCTTTCCCACCTCAGTACTCCCTAGCATCGCCATGTGATTCGTCCTATAAACAAGCATCTGCGACGATTTGGCAAA
>JAYUJX010000503.1:0-1154 GCA_043764955.1 Polaromonas sp. | reverse complement strand
CCTAGGCGAAGAGTTGGGCTGGTCGGGCTACGCAACTGAGCCAATACAAGAACGCTGGGGCGCACTTGGCGCCGGCCTGCTGCTGGGTTTAGTGGGCATTGCCTGGCATCTCATTCCCCTTTTATCAATTGGCCGCACACCAACATGGATTGCCTGGTGGTGTCTGTATGCCCTAACGTTTCGTATTTTTACCATTTGGATTTACAACAACACCGGCAAAAGCGTGTTTGCAGCCGCGCTGTTTCACGCCACGTTGAATCTTTCCTACATGTTGTTTCCAGTTGACGGTTCGCACTTCGATATGCGTATCGGCAGCCTCGTGATGGCGGGCGCAGCCTTGCTAGTCATTGTGGTTTGGGGTCCAAAAACGCTCTCTAGATATGCAGCCAAAGGCACTGAGTACCCATCATAGGAGTTTTGAAGATCATGATGCGCTATGACATAATATTGGCATAATTTCAACATTGCGACACCCATGAACCTCAGCACCTGGTGGCTATTTGTCACCGCCACCTTCTTCATCAGTGCTGCGCCTGGGCCGAATATGTTGCTCATCATGAACCAATCTGTCCGCTTCGGCCTGCGCGCCAGCATCTATAGCATGGCTGGTTGTATGACGGCTTTGATGATTATGTTCACCATGTCAGCACTCGGTTTGGGCGTCATTTTGCAGAATGCGCCGAGGGTGTTTGACGCTCTGCGTTGGATGGGCGCGCTGTATTTGGCGTACTTGGGTTACAAGGTTTGGACGGCACCAGTAACGCCTACAGTCATCGATGAAAATGACAAAATCGGTAATACAAACGTCAAAAATAATAGCACTTTAGGCAATAAATACGCCGTCTACAACGAATTTATCCTCTATAAAACAGGATTCCTTACCGCTGGCAGCAACCCCAAAGCTTTGCTCTTTGCCGCAGCCTTGTTGCCACAATTCATCCAGGCTGAATTGCCACAAGTACCGCAATTGGTTATTTTGTTAGCAACTTTCAGCGTACTTGAAATCCTGTGGTACTTCATTTACGCCTTGGGCGGGTTAAGCATGGCGCAGCAGCTGCGCAAACCTAACATCCTGCGCTGGTTCAACCGCGTCACTGGCGGTGCGTTTATTGGGTTTGCAGGTGTGATGGCGGTGATTAAGCAGTAATTTATGC
>JAYUJX010000502.1:0-1156 GCA_043764955.1 Polaromonas sp. | reverse complement strand
TAGGGTATTTTGGCTACAATAGCGCATTGATTGACGTTTACGTAAACGTCAATTACTTTGTCTGCTATCGGAGATGCCAAATGAATTTGCCAGGACTCAACTTTCAACTCGGTGAAGATATAGACGCCTTGCGCGACGCGGTGCGAGAGTTTGCACAAGCTGAGATCGCGCCACGCGCGGCCGAAATCGACAGTAGCGACCAATTCCCTATGGATTTGTGGCGAAAAATGGGTGATTTGGGTGTTTTGGGTATCACGGTGTCAGAAGAATACGGTGGCGCTAACATGGGCTATTTGGCGCACATGATCGCCATGGAAGAAATCAGCCGTGCTTCTGCATCGGTAGGTTTGAGCTACGGCGCACATAGCAATTTGTGTGTCAATCAAATCAAACGCAACGGCACAGAGGCGCAGCGCCAAAAATACCTACCCAAACTTATCAGTGGTGAACACGTGGGCGCTTTGGCGATGAGCGAGCCGGGCGCAGGCAGTGACGTCATCAGCATGAAGCTGAAAGCGGAGGACAAGGGTGGTTATTACCTGCTCAACGGCAGCAAAATGTGGATCACCAACGGCCCTGATGCCGATACGCTTGTGGTTTATGCCAAGACAGAGCCCGAACTGGGTGCGCGTGGTGTAACGGCCTTTTTGATTGAAAAAACCATGCCCGGTTTCTCGGTCGCGCAAAAGCTCAACAAGCTCGGCATGCGCGGCAGCCACACCGGCGAGCTGGTGTTTCAGAACGTCGAAGTGCCAGAAAGCCATATCTTGGGCGGCCTGAACAGTGGTGCCAAAGTGCTGATGAGCGGTTTGGACTACGAGCGCGCTGTGTTGACCGGTGGCCCTTTGGGCATCATGCAATCGGTCATGGACAACGTGATTCCGTATATCCATGACCGCAAGCAGTTTGGCCAGAGTATTGGTGAATTCCAGCTGATTCAGGGAAAAGTGGCCGATATGTACACCTTGCTGCAGGCGGGGCGTTCGTTTGCTTACACAGTCGCCAAAAATTTGGATATGCTTGGTACAGAGCATGTGCGGCAGGTGCGCAAAGATTGTGCTTCTGTCATCTTGTGGTGTGCAGAAAACGCAACAAAAATGGCGGGTGATGGCGTGCAAATCTTTGGTGGTAATGGCTATATCAACGACTACCCGCT
>JAYUJX010000501.1:0-4196 GCA_043764955.1 Polaromonas sp. | reverse complement strand
TTTAGACCTAACCTTTTGATTTAATTGGAATTAATCATGTCAGTAACCATGCGTGAAATGCTAGATGCGGGCGTTCATTTCGGACACCAAACCCGTTTCTGGAACCCTAAAATGGCTCCGTTTATTTTCGGCCATCGCAATAAAATTCATATCATCAATTTGGAAAAATCGCTCCCGATGTTCCAAGAGGCTACCAAGTTTGTGCGTCAATTGACAGCAAACGGCGGTACCGTGTTGATGGTTGGTACCAAGCGCCAAGCGCGCGAAATCTTGTCAACTGAAGCTTTGCGCGCAGGCGTGCCTTTCGTTGATCAGCGCTGGTTGGGTGGCATGATGACCAACTTCAAAACGGTCAAAATCTCCCTCAAGCGTTTGAAAGAGATGAAAGTACAGCAAGAAGCCGGTCTCGATGCGTTGAGCAAAAAAGAGCAACTCATGTTTGCACGCGAAATGGCCAAGCTTGAGCGCGACATGGGCGGCATTCAGGACATGACGGGTTTGCCAGATGCGATTTTCGTGATCGACGTTGGTTACCACAAAATTGCTATCTTGGAAGCGCGTAAATTGGGTATTCCTTTGATCGGTGTGGTTGACTCTAACCACTCACCAGAAGGCATCGACTACATCATCCCTGGTAACGACGACTCATCTAAAGCTGTTGCTTTGTATGCGCGTGGTATTGCTGATGCGATCATTGAAGGCCGTAACAACCGCTCTAACGAAGTCGTGAAGGCTGCTAAGCCCGAAGGCGCAGACGAGTTTGTTGAAGTTGAAGAGGCGCCAGCGGCATAAACACAAGTTTTGCCCTCGCTTAGACTTCGCTAAGCAGAAAAGAGGGGCACTGGTTGCCCTCTTTTTTTAACCAAATTTTTAAATATTGTGTAGGAGAAATACAAATGACCACCCCAACAATTGCAATTACCGCCAGCATGGTAGCCGCATTGCGCGCCAAGACCGATGCCCCAATGATGGAATGCAAAAAAGCCCTGACAGAAGCTGCGGGCGACATGGACAAAGCAGAAGAGTTGCTGCGCGTTAAGCTCGGTAGCAAAGCCAGCAAAGCGTCTGACCGTATCACAGCCGAAGGTGTGGTGATGTGCAGCGTCAGTGGCAACACTGGTGCGATGCTTGAAGTGAACTGTGAAACCGACTTCGTGACTAAGAACGACAGTTTCTTGGGTTTGGCGCAAGCTGCTGCGGATTTGGTTGCCAAGCACAACCCTGCAGATATCGCAGCCTTGGGCGCGTTGCCTTACAGCTTGGATGGTTTTGGCCCAACATTGGAAGATGTGCGCAAAGGCTTGATCGGTAAAATCGGTGAAAACATGAGCTTCCGCCGTTTCAAGCATTCCGCTAATGGTGCTAAATTGGCTACCTACTTGCACGGCACACGCATTGGCGTTGTTGTTGAGTTTGAAGGTGATGACACAGCCGCCAAAGATGTGGCGATGCACATTGCAGCCATGAAGCCAGTGTCATTGTCCAGCGCAGAAGTGCCAGCGGAGTTGGTCGCAAAAGAGCGCTCAGTGGCTGCGGCTAAAGCGGCTGAAGATGCGGTTGTTGCCACTGCTGCTGGCAAGCCAGTGCAGTCTGATGAAATCGTTGCCAAGCGTATCGAAGGCGGCGTGCAAAAATTCTTGAAAGAAGTTTCTTTGTACGATCAAGTTTTTGTAAAAGCGGCAGATGGCAAGCAAACTGTGGCCGCCATGTTGAAAGAAAAAGCCACGACCATCAAGGGTTTCACCCTGTATGTTGTTGGCGAAGGCATTGAGAAGAAGGTTGACGACTTCGCAGCTGAAGTTGCTGCGCAAGTGGCAGCCGCTTCCAAAGCTGCTTAAATCGTTTTAGTTTCGTTAAGTAGGCGGAACAATATAAGCAACCAACGCACATATCACCATCAACCCAAAGGAGTCGTCTATGTCTGAGCCAACGCCAGCGAACAATGCACCCGCTTACAAGCGGATTTTGCTTAAATTGTCTGGTGAGGCTTTGATGGGGGACGATGCCTTTGGTATCAACCGTGCCACGATTGTGCGCATGGTTGAAGAGATTGCTGAAGTCACCCGCATGGGTGTGGAAGTGGCGGTGGTGATTGGTGGCGGTAATATTTTCCGTGGCGTTGCAGGCGGTTCGGTTGGCATGGATAGGGCTACTGCTGACTACATGGGCATGTTGGCCACAGTGATGAATGCACTGGCTTTGGGCGATACCATGAACAAGGCGGGTTTGACGGCTCGTGTGATGTCTGCCATCAATATTGAGCAAGTCGTAGAGCCCTATATTCGTCCCAAAGCGCTGCAATATCTTGAAGAAGGTAAAGTGGTTATTTTTGCTGCGGGTACGGGGAATCCATTCTTCACCACGGACACGGCAGCTGCGCTGCGTGGCGCAGAAATTGGTGCTGAGGTCGTTCTCAAAGCAACCAAGGTAGATGGTGTTTATTCTGCTGACCCTAAAAAAGACCCCACAGCTACGCGCTATGAGCGATTAAGCTTTGACGAAGCCATGATGAAAAATCTTGGCATCATGGACGCTGCAGCGTTTGCAGTATGCCGGGAACAAAAATTACCGATCAAAGTATTTTCGATATTCAAACATGGCGCACTGAAACGTGTCGTGATGGGCGAAAACGAAGGCACTTTGGTCTATGCATAAATAAGCGCGTAAAACTTTCGAAATAAACTGTCGGAATATTCAGTCGGAATAAATTGTCGGAGAAGAATCATGCCAACAACTCAAATCAAAACGCAAGCAGAAACCAAGATGGATCAATCCATCGCAGCGTTCAAAAACAATATCGGCAAAATCCGCACGGGTCGCGCCAGCCCAGCTTTGCTTGAAAGTGTGCAAGTCGATTACTACGGCAGTTTGACGCCGATTAGCCAAGTGGCTAATTTGTCTATGATCGACTCTCGCACGGTAGGCGTTCAGCCTTGGGAAAAAGGCATGGGCGCAAAAATTGAAAAAGCGATTCGCGACAGTGATTTAGGTCTCAATCCTTCCAGCATGGGCGATTTGATTCGCGTGCCAATGCCAATGATGAGCGAAGAGCGTCGCAAAGAGATGACCAAACTGGTGCGCAATGAAGGGGAAAACTCCAAAATTGCGATTCGCAATCTGCGTAGAGATGCCAACGAAAGCGTCAAAAAGCTGGTGAAAGAAAAAGAAGCTTCTGAAGATGATCAAAAGCGCTGTGAAGCAGAGATTCAAAAGGTCACTGATCGCCACATCATCACGATAGATCAGCTGGTTGCCGCTAAAGAGCAAGAAATCATGGCGGTTTAGGCTTTTTCGCCATTCGCTCCGTTTCTAACATCTCTTCAAATGGCAACTGATCGGCACGTTCCTAACCATATCGCTATCGTCATGGATGGCAATGGTCGCTGGGCAAATCGCCGGTTTCTACCACGCGTAGCAGGACATAAACAAGGCGTTGATGCATTGCATGAATGTGTCAAGGCCTGCGCTGGGCGCGGCGTTAAAGTGTTGACGGTGTTTGCCTTTTCATCTGAAAACTGGGAGCGCCCCGCAGAAGAGGTTTCTGGTTTGATGGAGTTGCTTGCAAAAGCACTTGCGCGTGAGGTTGCGCAGCTTAGCAAAGATGGCATTCAAATTCACTTTATTGGTGAACGAGATAGTTTGTCTGACAGTTTAAAGCGTGGTTTTGAGGAGGCTGAAACTGCTACTGCACATAATTCGAAACTAATTTTTAATATTTGCTTTAATTACGGGGGCCGATGGGATATTGCTCAAGCTGCTGCAAAATTAGTAGCAAAAGGTCTGGGTATTACGCCGGCTAGCATGAATTCTGAGATGTCACTGGCGCATGTACCAGATCCAGATTTGGTTATTCGTACCGGAGGCGAACAGCGCCTCAGTAACTTCTTACTATGGCAAGCTGCCTATTCTGAGTTGTATTTCAGTGACAAATTGTGGCCAGATTTTGATGCTGCTGCGCTGGATGAAGCGATTGATGAATTTAACCAGCGAGAACGTCGATTTGGCAAAACGTCTGAGCAAATTCAGTCAAAATCTACGGTGTGATTGATTCACGCAATTGGCAACTAGCTCTTACCAAATTCAATATACAAATGCGAACAAAGGCGAAAAATGCTTAAACAACGTGTCATCACCGCCTTAATCATGTTGGCTATCGTGCTACCGACACTGTTTTTCAGCGGCCCATGGCCTTTTTG
>JAYUJX010000500.1:0-1157 GCA_043764955.1 Polaromonas sp. | reverse complement strand
GCACAGATGAAAACTTTAATGTTTTTAACCCTTCTGAGTCAGGTACCTACGGCGCAGGCATATATTTCGGTAGCTCTTCTCAAGCTGATGACTATGGTAGCACTAAGATTTCAGCGTATGTAAACATAAAAAATCCGTGGGTGGTCAATGCGACGTACGGCTCCCCCCTAGCATACGAATTGGACTCTGATAGTCCGGTGTTGGATGCTCTTGACGAGCTGCTACAGGGCAGAAGCATCATAGAAGATATGCTCGCTAACAAGCGTCTTGCGCAGTTCGGGCATTTTGACTCTCAACTGCAATCGTATTTGCGCAACCTGGGTTACGATGGGATTATTGCCACGTATGACGACGGCACCAAAGAATATGTTGCCTTTGAACCAACACAGATTAAATCCGCCACAGGCAACAACGGAAACTTCGATGCGACAAACCCTCGCATTGACATGGAGGTTCTACCCGCCAGTGCCGTGCCGCTCAGCGCTGCCACGTTCAAGAACCAGTTGACTGGGCGCACGTCCAGCGCTGCATTTATTGCCAGTATCTCTACCGGTGTGAATGTGCAGCCGGTGTTGAGTATCAACAAGCTCAAGGCTTTGAGCAAGGGCGATGAGACTCAGCTTGCAAACATAAAGAACAACCTAAACGATGCGGTCCACGACTCTCAAGGACCCGCTAAGCGTTGGCTGCAGGCGTTGCCGATCAGTGATAACGCACGCGAGCGTATCATCAATGTGCTGTATCTGGCACCCGGTAGGCGGGACACGATCCTGAACAACGCAATGGAAAAACATGGTGGAGACGCCATGATTAAAGCCTTAGCAGCTATCAAAAAAGGAGCAAAAGGCCTGACGCATGAGACTGTTACCCAGTGGGTAGGTCAGTGGATCACAGCCAACCACGTAGCCGAGAAGAACGCTATGCTAGTGGCTCGTCGCGCCAAAGCGCACAGCGATGCTATGCAAGCATCTGCGGCAAAGCCTAACGATTTCCGCCTCAAGCTCAAGGAAGCTGAGGCCTTGCAGGCGTACACGGATCAGGTCAAGGCTGTGTCGTCTACGAACTTGGACGCAGGGTCTGAGAGCGGTCCGCCGCACGCCATGGGTGTAGCCGGCGGTATGAACAACGCCCAAGCTGCAGCCACAATGCAAGCGCTG
>JAYUJX010000499.1:0-4197 GCA_043764955.1 Polaromonas sp. | reverse complement strand
CATGCGCCGCGCGGTGTCGTTGATGCGGTCTACCAACGGCAACGCCATGACTTTGTGCGGAATGGTGAGGTTGCAGCCCGCAAAACCCAGCACCGACAAGCCTTTGAGCGCATCTTTCAGGTTGGCGGGGTCAGTGGGCAGCAGCACATACGAGCCATTCAAGCCATGTTGTTTGATCCAATAGTTATGAATGCTGGGCGAGCGCGAGTGGGCGACGGGCCAGCCCATGATACCGGCGAGTTTGAAAGCAGAGTGAGAGGGGGAATGCGAGCTCATGTGTCCGAAATTTTAAAATTAGTTTTCAATATGGATGTAGCCAATTGCTGTATCAACTCTAGCATGGCTTGCTGGGTCAGCGTGGCGGGGCGCTGCGCACTGACGGCAACTGATAATTTACTGTTCAAGCCTGCAATCGGGCTGACAACGAACAAGCTGGCCTGTCCCGAAGTGGTGACGGCATTTTTGGACAATACCGCGCAACCTGCGCCATCCAGCACCAAGTCCAAAATAGCGGGCACACCGTCAATTTCTAGCGTGATGTTGGGACGGCAGTTGATATTGGCCATTTCAACTTCTACCAACATGCGAATCGCGTTGGGGCGGGTGGGGATGATGAGTGGCAAGGCGGCGACGTCTTTCAAGGTGATGGCGTCTGGCTGATTTTTTCGTGATTGACGTTCAGATTGGCGCTGAACTAGGAACAAATCTTCATCCAATAAGTGCGTGATTTCCAGCCCCGGCGTGGGCACAGCACCGTACAGCAGGGCAATGTCTAGCTTGCCGTTGATGATGGATTCTTGCATCGCAACGGACAAACCCTCGCTGATGGACAGGGCGGCTTGCGGTAATTTGGCGCGGAATTCGCGGCTCAGCGGCACGGTCAGCACCTTGGCGATGCTGGGCGGCAGGCCAATCGCCACCCGCCCCGCCAGCGAGCCGCGCACGCGCCCCAGCTCTTCACGCAAGCGCTGCACTTGGTGCAAAATGCCGCGCCCGTGTTCCAGCAACAGCTTGCCGGCGTCCGTCGTCGTTGCGCCACGGCCATTGCGCACCAGCAGGTTTTGCCGCAATTCAACCTCAAGTTGCCGAATTTTGCGGCTCAGCGCAGGCTGGGCGATGCCTAGCGCACTAGAGGCGCGGGTAAAACTGCCCAGCTCCGCCACGCGCACGAAGTATTCGATTTGTTCGAGTTCCATGGGCTATTCTAGTGTCAACTCACGAAAAACGTCAAATTCAGAATAACGTCAATTCGGTTATGCATTTTCAATATAACTGCTAGGTGCTGCGAGATCTTCACATCACACGTCTTTCACCGCACAATCTTTTCAATGACAAATACGACAAAAATATGACGATCAAAGGCATTTCCTCCATGGCGACCCGTCAATTGCTGACGGAATTGGTGGCCGACTACCAAAAGCAAACCGATATCGACATCCAAATCGAATCCATTGGCGGCGTCAACGCGGCCAAGCGCGTACAAGCGGGCGAGGCGTTTGACGTGGTGTTTTTGTCATCAGAGGCGATCGACCAGCTCATCGCCTCAGACCACATCGACACGACCAGCAAGGTCAATTTGGTGAATTCTGGCGTGGCAGTTGCCATGAAGGCAGAGGCAGCAGCACCTGATATTTCCTCTGAAGCCGCTTTGAAAGCTGCCGTTTTAGCCGCCAAGACCATCAGCTACTCCACCGGCCCGAGCGGCGTGGCACTGGCCAAATTGTTTGAGCGCTGGGGCATTGCTGAGCAAATCGCCCCCCATATCGTGCAAGCGCCGCCAGGCGTGCCGGTTGGCTCATTGGTAGCCAAGGGCGAAGTCGAACTAGGCTTCCAGCAACTAAGCGAGTTGATTCATTTAGACGGCATCAACATTGTTGGGCCGCTACCACCAGAAATCCAAATCACCACCACGTTTTCAGCGGGTGTTTGCACGGCTTCTACGCAGACTGGCGCGGTGCGCGGGATGCTGGCTTATATGACGTCAACCGCTGCTTCAGCTGCAAAATTGCGGCAAGGTATGGAAGTGATTTAACGAAACCACCCGTCATTTACTACACATTTAATAGCACCTTAGGCAATAAATACGCCGGCTATAGTCATATTTTCACCCTATATTTTTAACATTCTTTAATTTTTAACCGAAAAGCACCATGAGCCAACAAAAACCTCTCATCATCGACTGCCACGGCCACTACACCACTGCACCCAAGGCGCTGGAAAACTGGCGGATTCGGCAAATCGCTGGTATCAATGACCCCGCCAGCATGCCCAAAGTGTCGGAATTGGTCATCAGCGACGACGAACTGCGCGAATCGATTGAGCTGAACCAGCTCAAGCTCATGCGCGAGCGTGGCAGCGATTTGACGATTTTCAGCCCCCGCGCCAGCTTCATGGCGCACCACATTGGTGGTTTCAACGTCTCATCCACTTGGGCGGCGATTTGCAACGAGCTCTGCTTCCGCGTGGCAGAGCTCTTTCCCGACAACTTCATAGGCGCGGCCATGCTGCCGCAAAGCCCTGGCGTTGACCCAGCGACCTGCATCCCTGAGCTGGAAAAGTGCGTCAAAGAGTACGGCAACGTCGGCATCAACCTGAACCCAGACCCGAGCGGCGGCCACTGGACATCGCCACCGCTGTCTGACAAAGCTTGGTATCCGATCTACGAAAAAATGGTCGAATACGACATCCCCGCGATGATCCACGTCTCAACCAGCTGCAACGCCTGCTTCCACACCACGGGCGCGCATTATTTGAACGCGGACACCACGGCGTTTATGCAATGCCTGACCAGCGATTTGTTCAAAGAATTTCCCACCCTGCGCTTTTTGATTCCGCATGGCGGCGGTGCGGTGCCCTACCACTGGGGTCGCTTCCGTGGTTTGGCGCAAGAGTTGAAAAAGCCGCTGCTGCAAGACCACTTGCTGAACAACATCTACTTCGACACCTGCGTGTACCACCAGCCTGGCATTGACCTGCTGAACACCGTGATTCCAGTCAAAAACGTGCTGTTTGCCAGCGAGATGATAGGTGCTGTCCGAGGTATCGACCCGGAAACTGGCCACTACTACGACGACACCAAGCGCTACATCGAAGCGTCCAAAATTTTGAGCGATGCTGACCGCTACCAAATCTACGAAGGCAACGTGCGACGCGTGTTCCCGCGTTTGGATGCTGCCCTGAAAGCTGTTTATAAGTAAAGGTTTTCGGAGTAAACTTTGTGATAGATTTCCTGAGATTTAATGTCAGCGCTCAATCCCGTAAAATTATTTTTTTGAAAGTATTAAATGTCGCTCGATGAAAAATTAGAACAAAAGTTACGACCTCACGCAGAACGTGTTGAGATGGGAAATCCAAATGATTATGATTATTTACCTGCCGTTTTATTCTCATGTATAGACTCAAATAAGAAATTACATCAGTCGATGATTAATAATTTTGAACAGATTCAAATAGCATTAAAAAATGAAAATATTGAATTATCAAATAAAATTAATAAAATACACCTTGAACAAGAATTAACTCATAGAGAGGTCATCAAGCAACTGAAGATCAATCATGCAATAACTACATTTTTGTCGATTGTAATTATTATTACTATTGTTTTATTTAAAAAATAATGCCGCTCTCACCCTCTCAATTGGTCAGCGTTCACAGAGAGCATTATTTGCGCAGAAAATTAACGCGTAGTCCGCTGTTAAATTTTATGCCTGGATCTGCACGGATTGATGCTACTTCTCTGTTTACTGGCATCACACCCAATACGCCTACGGCAGAAGGCTATGGCATTACAACTCCAAAAGGGATGCTACTTGGCTTACTTGGCACAAGAGGTGAAATAAAAATAAATAATGCTAGCTCTGCTAATGTTCGTAAAATAAAAGCAATTAAAACCAAAGCAGACGACGCTTTTCATAGTACTGGACAACATTCTTTATTTTTAGGATATCCATGCATTGCTATACCCGATGAAAAAGATAAGGTTACAAAATTTGCACCATTATTTTTAATTCCGATAGAGCTTTACAATACTGGTAATGATATTTTTGTTAAACGAAAATGTGAGAATGGTACGTCACGCAGCTTACATCAATTTGATGATGTTAAGGAAGCTCTGAATAACCCGCAGCCAATTGCAGTAGCGGTACGTTAATTTTCAAATGATGGGATTTCACGAACAATCTCCACAAATTCTGCAGG
>JAYUJX010000498.1:0-4198 GCA_043764955.1 Polaromonas sp. | reverse complement strand
CGAGCAATCGGCCAATATTGGTTTTGGGGAAGCCCTCGCGGGCGAACCAGTTCAGGTAGTTGCCGGGCAGGTCGGCAATCATCACGCCTTTGTGTTTGCCGAAGGGCATGGGCGTGCTGACTAGGCGCAGTAAATCATCAGTTTCCATAGCAGCATCGTACAATACCTATATCTGTTGCCCGCATCCCTTGCCTAGCCTCTTGCTAAAAGTCAAGTTAGCCCAAAATATCACCCATGTCAGACCATTACGCAGCCCTAGGCCTTGCCAGCAGCGCCACGCTTGCCGACGTGAAAAAAGCGTATCGCCAAAAAGCCGCTTATTACCACCCAGACCGCAACGATGCCGAAGACGCTGCCGACCGGTTTCGCACGGTTCAAGCGGCATACGATGTGCTGGTTGACCCTGAAAAACGCCAAGCTTACGACGACAACAGACGCCGCAATTTGCTGGATAACCCGCTAGAAACAGCGCAAGGCATTTGGCATAACTATTTTATAAATTTAATTTAAATTCATTTAAAAACATAGTGTTATAGAGTTTTATTAATGTAAATTCTTAAAGTAAATTCTTATATTAAAACAACCATGAATGACGAGGACGCCATGAACATTTCCGCCTACTTTAAGCTCCTGCGCGCCAGCTACCAAGCGGAGCTGGACGACCTGACTTCGGACTCTGAAGGGAAAGACGTTCTGAAAAAACGCTTGGCTGAAAAGCGCAAAGAGCTAGACTTTTTGAAGCAGATGATTGAGCTCAGCCCCGAGATGGTGGCCGTGATTTTTCACAACGCCTTCTCCATCAAATTACCGGCAGTAATGGACGATTTGTTGAGTTTTGAGTCTGACGAATTGCCCGAGTGGAGCACTTTGAGCGATGTGGTCACGCTGGCTGATTGGGCGAAAGAACCCGCCAAAGTGATTTTGGCAGAGCCGCAAGGCGAAACGTTCATGACCGTTGCCGCCGCGCTGGAATACATGTTCCACAAGAAAACCCACCGCCCACCTTTGCATGAGAACGACGAAGAAGACGACGACAACGAAGACCATGACGGCGGCGCGGATTACGACAGCGAACACGACAAACAAGCCAACAAAGAAGCCAAAGCGCGTGAGGAAGCGGGACAAGATTGGATGGTTGAGCAGGGTTTTGACCGCAAAGACTAAGCCCATCCCCGTTCGCCCTGAGTCCTTCGACGGGCTCAGGACAGGCTCTGTCGAAGGGTTTAAGAATTTGAAGAAGACTTCGACAAGCTCAGTCCGAACGGATTTTTTGATGAACTTACATTTATAAAAATACAACATGACCGAACAAACCAGCAGCCAACTCGCCCTGATCACCAAAACCCAAGCGCTCATCGCCGCTGGCGACATCGTGGGCGCGGAGTATGCCTTGGTCGAGCTGGCGGACGCTGAGGGCGACCAGGCGCTGATGGTGGTTTTGGAGCAACTGCCGCCCAAAGACATTTTGGCTGTGATGCGCGAGTACGACAATTCTAAGGAATCGGTCGTCAATCTGCTGGTCAGCCCGACGCAGTTCGCCCGCGCCGTCGTCATTGAAAAGCAGTACAAAGACCTGTCCCGCACCCATTTGCGCGGCATGATGAACGCGATTTTGTTCCGTGACGGTGCAGACACCGACGAGTTTTTGACAAAGATTGGCGATTTAGAAGGCGGCAGCGACGCCCTGGCCGACTATTTCTCTGAAAAATGGAGCCGCGTGGAAGCCTTCGCACGCTCAGGCACATTTGAAACCATGGAAGACGACGGCGAAATGCTGTCGGAAGAGGCGCTGTACAACCAGTCCTACGCCAAGCCCAAAGTCGACGAAGACGACATAGCCGACCAAGATTGGATGCAACTCGCCTGGATTTTGCGCTACCGATTGCCCGATTTATTCATTGAAATGATCATGGTACTGCGTGCCAAAGCCCGCGCACACGATGCAGGTTTGGGTGAAAGAGACGATGGAGGTGAAGGCGAGGAAGACGATGCCAAAGTAGAAACGGGTGATACCGACAGAGGCAAAGCCACCCCAGCGGCGCTGGAAGATGACGAGGAATCGGCTATTTAGAGGGTTGTCATTCCCGCGAAGGCGGGAATCCAAAACACTTATCGAGCTCCCATCAACAATTTGTAACTGCAACGCTCCATGGATTCCCGCTTTCGCGGGAATGACGGATTTGGGCTCATAGATAATCTTTGTTAAATGTCAATTTCCCTTTACGATTCCCGCCCCTTCTTCGAAAAATCCCTGCAATATGGCGTGCAGCACGGCATCATTCCGGCTGCTAAGTTAGAAGCGATCGAAACCGAAGCGCCCAAAGGCATGGTGCAAATTGCACGCTACTTTGGCAGCGAGTATCTGCGCCCTGAAATCGAGCAAGCCAAACTACGCATCGTCAACCTCGTCAGCCTGTACCTAGAGCACAGCACGGGCAGCAATGTGCAGTTGGCGGCTGAGTCGCTGCGTGATAACTCGTTTTTGTCGCACTCCAAAGCCGGCTCCACGCTTTTGAAAGACCTCATCACCCTGCCCCAAAATAGCCATTTCGGCATGAATGAGCGCACGGAATTTACCGACGAACACATCCCGTTGCTCGCCAAATGGACGCTACGCACCCTGCCTGAGTTTCAAGCTGAACTCGCCAAACGCCAAAAAGTCGCAGCCATCGTGGACGCCGCAATTTGGCTGGCCGAGCAACTAGGCTTTGACGAAGAGCAGCTAGAAGAAGCCGGCATGGACGCCGAAGCCGTCATCCGCACGGCATTGCTCACGCTAGCTGCTAAAAACCGAAAGCTGCCCGATTGGGCTGGATTTGAGCGATTGATCACCCTTTTGCGCAAAAACCCGGCTGCCGAGGTCAAAAAAGTACTTGTTTTGCCAAAAAACCTGCCTGATGCGTTCACCGAAGTGGTCGAGCTTGTGCGCAAATCCGTCATCGCCGACCTGCCCAAACTGCTAGACCCTGAGCTGCCCGCCAGAAAACTTTTCAACCAAACGCCCGCCTTCATGGGCCGCTACTTTTGGGTGGAAGATGCTTTGAGCGAGGTCGACACTTATGAGCGCGAAGTAGACAACAAACATGCCGCCCGCCTAGAGCAAAGCAGCAAAATCTGGCAAAAAGCCACCCAAGGCCACAGCGATGACAGCTCGCTGCTCACCCTGTTTTTGACCATCGCCGCCGGCAGCAAGACCAGCCTGCTAACCGAGAAATCCGCAACCGCCTTGATTAAGAAAATCCGCAAATCGGGCATCGATGCAGAGCTGCCCCTTGCCTTCATTCGCGAACATGCGCCTGTAGCCTATCAAAACGACTTCTGCGAGATGTGGCAGGAGTTCATAACCGACGCACTAAGCACTCTGAAAAGCGATTTTGACTACAACTTGCATGATGCAATGGCGTTGCTTCGGTTGCAGTGTAATGTTGAGCAGAAGTAGAGGTTCAGAAAATTTTGCTATATTTTTTATAGTGATTTAGCTTATAAATAAGCCGGCTACAATCATTTTTAACCATTATTTGACACTTTTGATCGATTTTTCATGTTTCGACCGCTAATTTCCCCTTTGGCAGCTTTATGCTGCCTTTTCACCGCTCTGGCCACCCAAGCCTCCCCCTTCACCCCCGCCAACGACAGTGACGTGGTTGAGCGGCTGCCGCTGAGCGCGACTGACCCGTCCGCGCGGCGTTTGCAGTCATTGCGCAAGCAGTTGGAGGCCAAGCCGGATGACGTGAGGCTGCGGATTGAGATTGCGCGGCGTTACTTTGACTTGTCTATGGCGCAGGGTGACCCGAGGTATGTGGGGTATGCGTCTGCGGCACTGACTCCATTGGATAAAACGCCGCCTGCTTCAAATGCTGCGCTAACCGCGTCATATTGGCAAATCAAAGGCATGCTGCAGCAATACAGCCACAACTTTGACGGTGCCTTGGCCAGTTTGGACAAAGCCAGCTTAGCCGATCCGAAGTCGCCCGACGCTATGGCTTGGCGTGCGGCCATCCAGATGGTACAGGGCAATTACGCCAAGGCGCAGGCTGAATGCGATGCGCTCAAACCGTTGACGACGCCGTTGTTCGCCGCCGGTTGCACGCAATACATTCGCGCCACCACGGGTGAACTGCAAAGCGCGTTTGACACGCTGAATGCCGCTGTCAAAGCCGAGCCAAACGCGGCACCAGAGTTGTTACTGTGGGAATTG
>JAYUJX010000497.1:0-1158 GCA_043764955.1 Polaromonas sp. | reverse complement strand
AAACATCTCTTATGCGTGCGATTGAGCTGAACGCTGTGGCCGTTGATAACAACAAAACTGCATTTGAATGGGGTTGCCGTGCTGCACACAACTGGGCTGAAACTGAGCAACTTTTGCAGTCCAGCGACACAAATTTGCATGTGATTGATTTCAAAAAGCGAGATCCATTAGAGGACATCGTCGCTAAACGTGTCGAATTTTTAACAGGCTATCAGAATGCTGCTTATGCCAGTAAGTATTTTTATTTTGTTGAAAAAATTCGTAGCAAAGAGCTGTCGTTAAAAGGGAATCTCGTCGTCAAAACGCTCCCATTAACTGCAGCTGTCGCGCGTAATCTTTTCAAACTCATGGCTTACAAGGATGAGTACGAAGTTGCTAGATTACACAGCGATGGTACATTTGAGAAAAAAATTGCAGACATGTTTGAAGGTGATTACAAACTCAATTACCATCTCGCCCCGCCTCTGATTGCCAAGAAAAATGACCGAGGTGAACTTCAAAAGCAACAGTTTGGTCCTTGGATGCTGACCAGCTTTAAGCTCTTGGCCAAGCTCAAAGGCCTGCGTGGCACGGCTTTCGACCTCTTTGGCCGCAGTGCCGAGCGCCAGATGGAGCGCGCCTTGATTGCCGATTACACCCGCAGCATGGAGACGGTGATGCAGCGCTTGAATGATGAAAATATGAGCACAGCATTAGAAATCGCCCAGATTCCAGAGCAGATCAAAGGCTTTGGCCATGTGAAAGAAAAGAGTGTGGTCGCGGCGCGACTGAAGTGGGATGGTTTGATGAAGCTGTTTTAACCCAGATTTGATTGAATTTCTTGCGAATGACGGTCAAATTTACCTCTAGCCGGCGTTTTTATTGAATTAGATGCTATTGAATGTATAGTGAAATGTAGTATCTAACGTTGCAGCGATGCTGTCAGCCAGGCTTCGTGGCTGGCAGTTAAAATGACAGTTTTGCTTACATAGTTCCCCCATGACCGATATTCTGCAACCTGGCCTTCAGTCCCTGTCCAAATCGTTCGAACCCGCTGCTATTGAAGCGCAATGGGGACCAGAATGGGAGAGACGACACTACGCCGATGCCGGGTTTAGGGGGACGCAACAGGCCAAAGACGGTGCGCCAGCGTTTGCCATCCAGCTGCCACCGCCGAAC
>JAYUJX010000496.1:0-1160 GCA_043764955.1 Polaromonas sp. | reverse complement strand
GTGCGGTATCCCAGAAGCGTTGATTGATGCTGTGGTTGAAAGCGGCGCACAAAACCTCACAGCCATTTCTAACAATGCCGGTGTTGACGGTTTTGGCTTGGGCAAATTGCTAGAAACCCGCCAGATCAAAAAAATGATTTCCAGCTACGTGGGCGAAAACAAAGAATTTGAACGCCAATACTTAGCTGGCGAGCTGGCTTTGGAATTTACCCCGCAAGGCACTTTAGCCGAAAAGCTGCGTGCGGGCGGCGCTGGTATTCCTGCTTTCTTCACCAAAACCGGTGTGGGTACACTGGTGGCAGAGGGCAAAGAGCTGCGCGAATTTGAAGTGGATGGCGTGAAAGAAACATTTGTGATGGAGCGCGCACTCAACCCTGACGTGGCGTTGGTCAAAGCGCATGTGGCGGACAAAGCCGGTAATTTGCGTTTCAACTTGACTGCACGGAATTTCAACCCTGCCGCTGCTATGGCAGGTAAGATTTGTATCGTGGAAGTTGAAAAAATTGTTGAAACCGGCGAACTCGCGCCAGACGACATTCACTTGCCAGGCATTTATGTGCATCGCATCGTGTTAAACGCGACACCTGAAAAGCGCATTGAAAAACGAACCATCACCGAAACCAAAACTGAAACTAAGACCGACAAGGCAGGAGCGTAATCATGGCTTGGACACAAGATCAAATGGCGGCACGTGCCGCGCAAGAGTTGCAAGACGGTTTTTATGTCAACTTGGGTATCGGCATTCCAACCTTAGTTGCAAACTTCGTCCCCAAAGACATTGAAGTGTGGCTGCAATCAGAAAACGGCATGATGGGCATCGGCGCGTTTCCGACGGAAGACCAAGTGGATGCAGACTTGATCAACGCCGGCAAACAAACCGTCACCACCATCAAAGGTTCGTCCATTTTTGGCAGCCACGAAAGCTTCGCCATGATTCGCGGCGGCAAAATCAACCTCAGCATTTTGGGTGCGATGCAGGTCAGCGAGAAGGGCGATCTGGCGAACTGGATGATTCCCGGCAAGATGATCAAAGGCATGGGTGGTGCGATGGATTTGGTCGCGGGAGTCAAACGCGTGATCGTGTTGATGGAACACGTCGCGAAAAAGAAAGACGGCACAATTGATTTGAAGATTTTGCCAAGCTGCACTTTGCCACTCAC
>JAYUJX010000495.1:0-19467 GCA_043764955.1 Polaromonas sp. | reverse complement strand
GGCGAACGAATCAGGCGTGACGTTGACGATGCCCATGATTTTGGGAGTTGCTAAGTCAATTTGGAAGCGGGAAGTTTGCCAGATCATGCAAGTACTTTAATTGGCGGTTGCTAGAGACTAACTTAGTTCAAACAAATGTAAGCTGAAACAAAAAACGAGACCTAAGCCTCGTTTTTAAAGATTATTCAAGAAAAAACAATCACGCTGCTGTTGGCGCTGCTGTTGGCGCTGCTTCCGGCTTGATGACTGGCGCGCTACCGCTGCCACCGCCGTTGCTGTCTGCAGGTGGAATGCGCGGTGTCCAGTCTTTCGGCGCGCGCGGTGTTTTGCCTGCCATGATGTCTTCTAACTGCTCTGCATCAATGGTTTCCCACTCTAACAAAGCTTTTGCCATCGCATGCATTTTGTCTTGGTTGTCTTCAATCAGTTTGCGGGCACGGGCGTATTGCTCGTCAATGATGCGGCGCACTTCCATGTCCACCTTTTGCATAGTGCTCTCAGACATATTGGTGGTTTTGGTCACTGAGCGTCCTAAGAAAACTTCGCCCTCGTTGTCCGCATAAACCATTGGGCCAAGTGCTTCGGACATGCCGTAGCGCATCACCATGTCACGCGCCAAACCTGTGGCACGCTCAAAGTCGTTACTCGCTCCGGTGGTCATTTGCTTCATGAACACTTCTTCGGCAATACGACCTCCAAACAGCATGGCGATTTGGCTGAGCATAAACTCGCTGTCGTAGCTATAACGGTCAGCCGCTGGCAGGCTCATGGTCACACCAAGAGCGCGTCCACGCGGGATGATGGTGACTTTGTGCACGGGGTCGCACTTGGGCAGCATATTTCCAATCAAAGCATGTCCAGCCTCATGGTAGGCCGTGTTGCGGCGCTCTTCCTCGGGCATAATCATGCTTTTGCGCTCTGGACCCATCAAGATTTTGTCTTTGGCTTTCTCAAAGTCTTGCATTTCAACCACGCGAGCATTGCGGCGTGCCGCCATCAACGCAGCTTCGTTGCACAAGTTTGCCAAATCCGCACCGCTCATGCCTGGTGTGCCGCGCGCAATCGTGCCTGGGTTGACGTCCTGGCCTGCTGGAATTTTACGCATGTGGACGTTCAAAATTTGCTCACGGCCGCGAATATCGGGCAGCGTCACATAAACTTGGCGGTCAAACCGACCTGGACGTAGCAAGGCAGCATCCAAAATGTCAGGACGATTGGTTGCTGCAACCACAATCACGCCGAGGTTGGTTTCAAAACCGTCCATCTCAACAAGCATCTGGTTCAGGGTTTGTTCGCGTTCATCATTGCCACCACCGACACCTGCACCACGTTGACGGCCGACTGCGTCAATCTCATCAATAAAAATAATACAAGGCGCGTTTTTCTTGGCGTTTTCAAACATGTCGCGCACACGTGATGCGCCCACGCCGACAAACATTTCAACGAAGTCTGAACCTGAAATCGCGAAGAACGGCACTTTGGCTTCGCCAGCAATAGATTTAGCCAACAAAGTTTTACCCGTACCCGGTGGGCCAACCAGCAACAAACCACGTGGAATACGACCACCGAGTTTTTGGAAACGACCCGGGTCTTTCAAAAAGTCGACCACTTCTTTGACCTCTTCTTTGGCTTCGTCACAACCTGCCACATCGGCAAATGTCACGGTATTGGCGCTTTCATCTAACAATTTGGCTTTACTTTTACCGAAGCTAAACGGGCCGCTTTTACCGCCGCCCTGCATTTGCTTCATGAAGTAAACCCACACACCAATCAACAAGAGCATGGGACCCCAACTCATCAACAAGGTCATCAACAATGAACCTTCTTCACGCGGTTTCACGTCAAACTTCACGTTGTTGGCAATCAAATCACCCACCAAGCCACGGTCTAAATACGTGGCTGTGGTGCGAATTTTAGTGTCATCGCCTTTAATACCGACGATTTCGGTCCCGCCTGCGCCTTCTTGAATCGTGGCGGTTTTGATTTGTTTGTTTCGAACTTGGTCTAAAAAGTCGGAATAACCCACATAACCAGCTTGTGCACCGGCTTTTCCATCGAACTGCTTAAACACGGTGAAAAGCACCATGGCAATCACCACCCAAACGGCAAACTTCGAAAACAATTCTTTATTCAAGAGAAACTCCTTAGGACGACTCAGTCAACATGCGAACGATTTTAGGCTTTTCAAGATGAAAAGCGCGACTAAGTCCTGTTTTAAGGGCATTTAGCGCTCTAAATTGCATCAAACTTTATCAATTTTGGTCAAGATTCATCAATCTGACATGTAGCTCAAGCTATTTTTGCCCCATGCCCAACAAAAAGGTCTCAGATGACTCAGAGCGCGACGACTCTGGTTTGATCGCCTTGACCACCTTAAAGTTCGCTTTAAACATCAGCACCAGTTGGCTGTAGCCACTACCGTGGAAGACTTTGGCAACCAAAGCGCCCTCAGGCTTCATGTGGTTTTTACAAAAATCGATGGCCAGCTCGATCAAATTTTCCACACGCGCTGCGTCTGTGGAATCAATGCCTGACAAATTGGGCGCCATGTCTGACACCACCACATCGGCCAAATCACCCTTCATCTCAGATGTGATTTGATTCAAAATTTCTTCTTCACGGAAGTCACCTTGAATAAAAACGACGCCTTCAACAGGCTCCATCGCCAGCAAATCCAGCGCGATGATGCGACCATTCAACTCGCCCACGGCAGCACCGCCGCCCGTAGCGGTTTTGGGGGACAATTTGCGGCGAATGTACTGACTCCATGCACCTGGCGTTGAGCCCAAATCAATCACCATATGGCCCGGCTTGATCAGCTTGTGCGCTTCGTCAATTTCTTTGAGTTTGTAGGCGGCGCGAGCGCGGTAGCCTTCGCGCTTGGCGAGTTTGACATAGGTGTCGTTGACGTGGTCGTTCAACCACGCTTTGTTGACTTTTCTACTTTGGGTTTTAACTTTCATTCTTACTATTATCCCCCGTAGAGAGCCACAATTAGGTTTCCATTAGGTTTCCATTAGGTTTTTACCCACGCAATCACCGATAATAGAGCCATGTCAAAAATAATACTTACCCCCGCAGAGCGCAAAGTGCACCGCGCTGAAGCGCACCACCTGTCACCTGTCGTCATGATCGGCAACGACGGTTTGTCTGCCGCTGTCAAAAAAGAAACCAATGCCGCGCTGAACTCTCACGGTTTGATCAAAATCCGTGTTTTGGGAGATGACCGCGTCGTTCGCGAAGAAATGTACCAAACCTTGGCTGAAGAGCTCTCTGCCGCGCCGATTCAACATATTGGCAAGCTTTTGGTGCTGTGGCGTCCGATTTTGGAGATCAAGAAAGAGCGCTCAGAAGACGACGACCGCATGGCCGGCCCGCGCGACTTCAAGGTTTTGAAATACTCAAGCCGTGGCGGCCAACGTCCAGAAGTGAAAACATTGCGAGTTTTAGGAAATCAGCGCTTGACCCAAGGCGGCAAAGTCAAACGTGCACAGCCTAAGCAAACGTCGGTTAAAAAACGCAGCCAGACGTAATCCAAACAGCTCGGATTAAAATATCACCGACCGTTCGGGCTGAGCTTGTCGAAGCCTTATTCGATGATATTTTTATATTTAGAACATTTCGACAAGCTCAATGCGAACGGCGTTGGCAGATAATATCTATCTACTGAGTTTCCAAAGCACAATACCCGCGCAAATCCACTGCGCGAGGTACATCAAGCTCCCCACCGCATGCCAGAGCATCAAGTTCTCTCTAGCCACAATACGGGGCGATACACCAAACGCAACAAGCAGCGACATCAGCACACCAAGTGCTACAAATATAATAGCTGTAGAATTAACAAACACGCCGGCTAGAGGCATATTTACATCACTTTCAGCACTATTTTCTGTATTGATGTGATTTTCAATGCGTTTGGGACGTAATATCAGCAACAACACCAAACCGCATCCCACAGATACCCAAGTCTGCACTTCAAACAATCGCGCAGCCGTATTGCCTGCCAGTGCTTTGCTCGGCAAATGCTGAAACAACATCGGCACCACGAAGAAGCCAAGCGTGGTTAAGCTACCCCACCATAATGCAGCGGTGAATATTGCCAGCTTAGATACTAATATATTCTTCAATATTGAAAATAATAATATTAAAAATATTAAATATAACGAACGCTAACAATTTCGTAGCTTTTCACACCGCCTGGCGCTTGCACCTCTGCCACATCGCCCTCTTCTTTGCCAATCAACGCGCGGGCGATAGGGCTGCTGATGTTAACCAAGCCGTACTTAATGTCAGCTTCGTCTTCACCGACGATTTGGTACGTCACTTTTGCGCCTGTATCTTCAGATTCCAAGTCAACTGTGGTTCCAAAAACGATTTTCCCACCAGCATTCAACTCCTTAGGGTCAATAACTTGGGCAACGGATAGCTTACCTTCTACTTCGATAATGCGACCTTCGATGAAGCCTTGGCGGTCTTTGGCAGCGTCGTATTCGGCGTTTTCGCTCAAATCGCCCTGCGCACGCGCTTCAGAAATCGCAGCAATGACGCTCGGACGTTCAACGGTTTTGAGCTTGTGCAGCTCCGCTTTGAGGATTTCAGCACCACGTTTGGTGATGGGTAAGGTTGTAGGTAAAGTTGCCATATTGGGTCTCTTTGTCTCTCTTTGACAATTTTTGTCTGATTCGTTGGGTTTCAAAACGAAACCGCCGAACGGATACCATTCGGCGGTTTTGTGTGGAGTTTGTCTGATTATGCCGTTAAAGCGACTGCCAGACAACTGGGTGATTTACTAAGTCAAGTTTATTTAGCCAACTTTACTTAGCCAACTGCGTGTGCATCTCCTGCACCGAAATAACGCCCAAGCTGTCCATATACTTCATACCCTCAACAGCCGCTTCCGCGCCGAAGATGGTCGTGAATGTTGTGACGCGTGCCAACAAAGCAGAGGTACGAATAGCGCGTGAATCAGCAATCGCGTTGCGGCGCTCTTCCACGGTGTTGATGACCATCGCAACTTCGTTGTTTTTGATCATATCGACCACGTGCGGGCGGCCTTCGGTCACTTTGTTGACGACCGAGCAAGTCACACCCGCGGCGTTGATAGCAGCAGCCGTTCCTTTGGTCGCAACCACATCAAAACTCATAGCGACCAAGGCACGCGCTATGTCAACTGCACGTGCTTTATCGCTGTTTTTGACAGTCAAAAATACCTTTTTCACAGCATCTGTGGCACGTGGCAATTTGGTACCAGCACCGAGCTGTGCTTTGACGAAAGCTTCGCCGAAGGTTTTGCCAACGCCCATGACTTCACCGGTGGACTTCATCTCAGGCCCCAGAATCGTATCGACACCTGGGAACTTGACGAAGGGGAACACGGCTTCTTTGACACTGAAATACGGTGGTGTGACCTCTTCGCCGATACCTTGCTCATCCAGCGACTGTCCTACCATACAGCGAGCCGCCACTTTGGCCAGCTGGATGCCTGTTGCTTTTGACACGAACGGCACGGTGCGCGAGGCTCGCGGGTTCACTTCCAGCACGTAGATGACATCTTTGCCTTCAATCTGCTGGATGGCAAATTGCACGTTCATCAACCCCACCACATTCAGCGCTTTGGCCATGGCGGCGGTTTGGCGCTTGATTTCAGCAATGGTGACAGCCGTCAAGTAATACGGTGGCAAGGAGCAAGCCGAGTCGCCACTGTGCACGCCCGCTTGTTCAATGTGCTCCATCACGCCGCCGATAAACACGCGACCGGTGTGGTCGCGCACGGCGTCCACATCGCACTCAATCGCGTCATTCAAGAAACGATCCAGCAATACCGGTGAATCGTGGCTGACCTTGACCGCTTCGCGCATATAGCGCTCCAGATCACGCTGCTCATGGACGATTTCCATCGCACGGCCACCCAGTACGTAGCTTGGGCGAACAACGAGCGGATAACCCAAAGTCGCGGCTTTTTCAAGCGCTTCGGGTTCGGTACGGGCCGTCGCGTTCGGCGGCTGCTTCAAGTTCAACTCATGCAAAAGTGCCGAGAAACGCTCGCGGTCTTCCGCAGCGTCAATCATGTCTGGTGTGGTGCCGATGATGGGCACGCCGTTGGCTTCCAACGACAGCGCCAACTTCAAAGGCGTTTGACCGCCGTATTGAACAATCACACCAACGGGCTTTTCAATCGCGACGATTTCAAGCACATCCTCCAGAGTCACAGGCTCGAAATACAGGCGGTCGGACGTGTCGTAATCGGTAGAGACGGTTTCTGGGTTGCAGTTGACCATGATGGTCTCGTAGCCGTCTTCGCGCATGGCCATCGCGGCGTGGACGCAGCAGTAGTCAAACTCAATACCCTGGCCAATACGGTTCGGGCCACCGCCCAGCACCATGATTTTCTTTTTGTCCGTCGGTGCGGCTTCGCATTCGCTACCTGAGCTGAGTGGATGAACCGCTTCGTAGGTCGAATACAAATAAGCCGTGTTCGACGCAAACTCAGCAGCACAAGTGTCCACGCGTTTGTAAACAGGACGTACGCCAGCAGCATGGCGGGCTTCACGAATAGCGGTGTCTGTCGTACGCAATTGCTTGGCCAAGCGGCGGTCTGAAAAGCCTTTTTGCTTCAAAAGTCGTAGCGTTGCGGCGTCGATATTGTCCAAAGTCGTTGTTTCAAGTTCCAACTCGATTTTGACGATTTCTTCGATTTGCACCAAAAACCACGGATCGATTTTGGTCAAGGCAAACACTTCATCAACGGTGTAACCCATCGCAAAAGCATCGCCCACATACCAAATACGCTCTGGGCCTGGCGCACCCAATTCGCGCTCCAAGATTTCGCGATCTTGGGTTTTCTCGTTCATGCCATCCACGCCGACTTCCAAACCGCGCAGGGCTTTTTGGAACGACTCTTGGAAAGTGCGACCCATCGCCATCACCTCACCGACTGATTTCATCTGCGTGGTTAAGCGCGAGTCGGCTGCAGGGAATTTTTCAAAGGCAAAACGTGGGATTTTGGTGACCACATAGTCGATGCTGGGCTCAAAACTCGCAGGGGTTAGCCCACCCGTGATCTCGTTGCGCAGCTCATCCAACGTATAACCGCAAGCCAATTTGGCGGCGACTTTGGCAATCGGGAAACCGGTCGCTTTAGACGCCAATGCAGACGAGCGGCTGACGCGCGGGTTCATCTCAATCACCACCATGCGGCCATCAACCGGGTTGATGGAGAACTGCACGTTGGAGCCGCCCGTATCAACACCAATTTCGCGTAGAACCGCTAAAGAAGCATTGCGCAGAATTTGGTATTCTTTGTCCGTCAAAGTCTGAGCGGGAGCAACGGTAATCGAGTCACCCGTGTGCACGCCCATCGGGTCTAAGTTTTCAATCGAGCAAACGATGATGCAGTTGTCCGCCTTGTCGCGCACCACTTCCATCTCGTACTCTTTCCAACCGAGCAGCGATTCTTCAATCAACAACTCGTTGGTGGGTGAAGCTTCCAAGCCGCGCTTGCAGATCTCTTCAAACTCTTCGGAGTTGTAGGCAATGCCGCCACCTGTGCCGCCCAGCGTGAAGCTAGGGCGAATAACCGTCGGGAAACCCAGCGTCTTTTGCACACCCCAAGCTTCAGACATACTGTGTGCAATGCCTGAACGGGCTGAGCCGAGGCCGATTTTGGTCATCGCATCTTTGAACTTCAGTCGGTCTTCCGCTTTGTCGATGGCTTCTGGCGTCGCACCAATCAGCTCAATCGGCTTGCCTGTTGCTGCGCCGGTGTATTTTTGCAAAACGCCGTGGTGCCACAAATCCAAGGCGCAATTGAGTGCGGTTTGGCCGCCCATGGTCGGCAAAATCGCATCGGGGCGTTCTTTGGCGATGATTTTTTCAACCGTTTGCCAAGTAATAGGCTCGATGTAGGTGACATCCGCCGTAGCGGGGTCGGTCATGATGGTCGCAGGGTTGCTGTTGATCAAGATGACTTTGTAGCCCTCTTCGCGCAGCGCTTTGCAAGCTTGCACGCCAGAATAATCAAACTCGCAAGCTTGACCAATGATGATCGGGCCCGCGCCAATGATAAGGATACTTTTAAGGTCGGTACGTTTTGGCATTATTTGTTCTCCCCAGCCTTAATCTCTTTAGCATTCGTCATCAAAGTGACAAAGCGGTCGAAGAGGTAGCTGATGTCTTGTGGTCCGGGTGATGCTTCAGGGTGACCTTGGAAGCAAAACGCGGGTTTGTCGGTGCGGGTTAAGCCTTGCAGCGTGCCGTCAAACAGGCTGACGTGGGTAGCACGCAAGTTGGCAGGCAGTGTTTTTTCATCGACCGCAAAACCGTGGTTTTGGCTAGTGATGCTGACTTTGCCAGTGTCCAAGTCTTTGACCGGGTGATTCGCGCCATGGTGACCAAATTTCATTTTGAAGGTTTTGGCGCCGCTGGCCAAAGCCATGATTTGATGTCCCAAGCAAATACCGAAGGTCGGAATGCCAGTCTCAATCAATTCTTTAGTTGCTGCAATGGCGTAGTCACACGGCTCTGGGTCGCCAGGGCCGTTGGACAAGAAAATGCCGTTCGGATTCAACTTGAGCACCTCGGCCGAGCTGGTTTGCGCAGGCACGACGGTGACGCGGCAACCACGCTGAGCCAGCATGCGCAAGATGTTGTACTTGACGCCGAAGTCGTAGGCCACGACGTGGAACTTGGCATCTGAAGCGATTTGCTCGCTGTAACCATCTTTGCCGTTCAAGGTCGGATTCGACAACTGCCACTCGGTTTGAGTCCAAGCGTAGGTTTGGGTGGTGGAGACGACTTGGGCCAGATCCAGACCAGACATGCTGGGCGCGGTTTTTGCCAAGGCAATCGCTTTATAGATCAACGCAGGTGTGACGGCTTCGCCTTCAGCCAAGGCCAAAATGCAGCCGTTTTGCGCACCATGGGTACGCAGGTGGCGGGTCAGCTGGCGGGTATCAATGTCAGCAATCGCAATCGTCTTCTCTTTAATCAAATACTCAGTCAAGCTCATAGTTGAGCGAAAATTTGAGGCGATTAATGGCAAATCTTTGATGATCAAACCAGCGGCATTGACCTTGACGGATTCAACATCTTGCTCGCTGATGCCGTAATTGCCAATGTGCGGGTACGTCAGCGTGACGATTTGCTGGCAGTAACTGGGGTCGGTCAAGATTTCTTGGTAACCCGTCATGGACGTGTTGAAAACAACTTCACCGACGGTATGAGGCACATCATTAGACGTTGCACCAATGGAAGATCCGACAAAGACGGTACCATCTGCGAGGGCCAGAATGGCTAGGGGGAAACGTGGCTTAAGTGACTGAAGCACTGGGTTCTCCGAATATAAAGCGGGTACGCCCAAGCTGGCTGTAAAAATGACTCTTTTGGAGTCAATTTCGAGCTGCTATGTCAGGGTTAAGCTATTTTGATGCGCTAGGCGTACGTTGGGTAGACAGGAAGCCTCTAATTATAGCTGAGCTTGCGGGGTAAACCCTCACCGAACCTTGGTCGACCTCGATCAATTGATGGAAAATTCGCTTGAAATCCCTCAAAAGCGGAAATTATCAAGCCACCGAGCTGGCATGCAAGCAAATCGCCGCTGCTGCTGCCACATTCAACGACTCCTCCCCACCGGGCTGCCCAATCCGTACCGAAACGCTGGCTTGCTGCAGCAACTCTGCCCGAACGCCCTGACCTTCGTGCCCCATCACCCAAGCGCAGGGTTGCGGTAACTGCTTGTTTTGCATCAGATTTTGCAAAAAATCGCCTTGATGGGAACTGGTGACTACCAAGGGAACGGTCAAAGCCGACAAGTCATCCAAGCTCGCGCTTTCAACCAGCTGCAGCCCAAAATGTGCACCCATGCCGGCGCGCAGGACTTTGGGGCTCCACAGTGCGGCAGTTCCTGTGAGTGCAACCACCTGTTTAAACCCAAACGCAGCGGCGCTGCGCAGGATGGAGCCGGCGTTGCCAGCGTCTTGCACACGGTCCAAAATCACGGTGGCGACGTGGGGGGAAATTTGCATAGAGCTAGGCAAATCAACCACAAATCCCATCTTGGCTGGTGACTCCAAGCCGCTGATGTCTTGCCAGAGTTTGTCAGAAATAACGACAATTTTTACTACATTTTTAATAGCTACTGAGGCATTAAATACGCTGGCTAGAGGCATAAAAGACTCTGAAAATACAGCTATGGTGGGTTTAATGCCTCGGGTGAGCGCTGCGCTGCACAAATGGTCACCCTCTAGCCAGACGCGACCTGTTTTGCGGTATGCCGTGGGCTCTGAACTGAGTTTGCGCAGCTCTTTGAGGAGCGGGTTGCCGCGCGAGGTGATGTGGGTGGTTTCTGATGAAGTCATGTGATTGTTCTATTCAAAACCGCTGTAACGGGTGCAAACGTATGGCGATGTTCTGGGCAAGCGCCAAACTCGTTCAAGGCAGCCAGATGCTGCGCCGTGCCATAGCCTTTGTGTTGGTCAAAGCCATATTGCGGGTACTTGGCGTGCAGCTCAGCACACCAGCGGTCGCGGGTGACTTTAGCCAAAATCGACGCCGCGGATATCGCTTGAACTTTGCTGTCGCCCTTCACAATCGCCTCTGCCAGCACGTCCAAAGTCGGAATACGGTTGCCATCGACCAATACTTTGACGGGTTTAAGGCGCAATCCCTCCACCGCGCGACGCATGGCCAGCATGGTGGCTTGCAAGATATTGATCTCATCAATTTCTGCCACGCTGGCTTCGGCGACCGAGCAACACAGGGCTTTGGCACGAATTTCGTCGTAGAGTTTTTCACGGCGTGCTGCGGTCAAGGTTTTGGAATCTGCCAAGCCCTTGATCGGGTTCAAGTCGTCCAAAATCACGGCTGCGGCGACGACGGGGCCAGCCAAGGGGCCGCGGCCGGCTTCGTCCACACCGGCCATCAAGCCTGGGGCGTCCCACGACAAAGATACTTGCTCGGCCTTAACTAGGCTTTTCGTCAAGCTTTTGGCTGTTTTTCTAGCCGTTTTAGCTGGCGTCGCTGTCTTTGCAGCTGGCTTTTTAACCGGCTTTGGCGGTTTGATTGAGGACTTGGGCGATGGCATCTGCGGCTAATTCTGAAGTGTTTCGGAGCAATTGGATGTGCAAGGTGGTGAATTGTCGCTCTAAATCGGCCACTTTTTCAGGTGCATCAAACCATGCCAAGGTTGCAGCGGCCAAAGCCTCTGGCGTGGCGGCGTCTTGAATCAACTCAGGGACGACAAATTTGCCACTCAAAATATTCGGTAAACCGACCCAAGGCTGCAGTTTTTTGCGTTTCATGATCTCGTAGCTGAGCCAATTCAACGCATAACCAATGACCATGGGGCGCTTGTACAAAGCGGCTTCTAAGGTGGCGGTGCCGCTGGTGACCAAGGTCACATCGCAGGCTTCTAATGCGGTATGCGACTGGCCAGAGATGATTTGCAACTGATTTTCAACACCACATTCTTTGGCTATTTGCTGCAGCAAAGGGATGTGTTGAGGCACCGAAGGTACTATGAATTTCATAGCTGGATAGGCAATAAATACGCCGGCTATAGCCTTAAAATAACGTGGTGCAAGGTGTTTTATTTCAGCCAGACGGCTGCCTGGTAAAACGGCGACTACTTTGTCTTCTAAGTTCAATCCCAGCTGCTCGCGCGCTTTGGCTTTGTCAGGCTGCATCGGTATGACAGACGCGAGCGGATGACCGACAAAGGTTGCGGGAATGCCGTGTTTGGCCAAAATTTCAGGCTCAAACGGGAAGACACAAAGCACGTGGTCGCAGCTTTTTTTGAGTTTTTCGACCCGTTTCGGGCGCCACGCCCAGATCGACGGGCAGATGAAATGGACGGTTTTGATGCCTTTTTCGCGCAAGTCGGCTTCTAGATCAAGGTTGAAATCGGGCGCATCAACACCGATGAACACATCTGGCGGGTTGGCTAAAAGCTTGGTTTTGAGCTGGTTTCGGATACCTAAAATTTCACGATAATGGCGTAAAGCGTCTATATAGCCAAAAACGGACAATTTATTGCTAGGCCACCACGCTTTAAAACCACATTCCGCCATGCGTGCACCGCCGATACCAGCGGCCTGCATCTGCGGCCAGCGCTGCTGCATGCCATCTAAGAGCAAACCTGCCAACAAGTCGCCAGAGGCTTCGCCTGCGACAAGCGAGAATTGGGGGAATTCAGCGCTCAACTTAAGTTTTAGCGTGCTATGCCACGCGTGCTGTGCGCTAGAAATTGGCTCATCAAAGCCACATCAGCCGCTGCTTGTGGGATGCTTTGCGCCAGTTCTGCAATCTCACTGGTGGCTTGTGCCAAGGTTTTGCCCTTGCGGTACAGCAGTTTATGCATCTGCTTAACGGCGGAAATACGCTCTTCGCTGAATTGACGTCGGCGCAGACCTTCGACGTTGAAACCCCGCACAGCCAGCGGGTTGCCATCGGCCATCATGAAAGGCGGTATGTCTTGCGTCACAGCACTGGAAAAACCCACCATGGCATGTGCACCAATTTTGACAAACTGATGAATGCCCGTTAGCCCGCCAACAATCACCCAATCGGCCAAATGGACATGACCACCCAGTGTCGTGTTGTTTGCCAAAATGGTTTTATTACCCACTTGGCAGTCGTGCGCAATGTGCACGTAGGCCATGATCCAGTTGTCATCCCCCACACACGTCAACCCAGCGTCACCCGGGCTGCCGATGTTCAAAGTGCAAAACTCACGGATGGTGTTGCGGTCGCCAATATGCAGCTCACATGGTTCGCCCGCATATTTTTTGTCTTGCGGAATGGCGCCAATAGAGTTGAATTGGAAAATCTGGTTGTCTTTACCTATCGTGGTGTGGCCCTCAACGACGCAATGCGCACCCACACGTGTACCTGCGCCTATGCGCACATGTTGGCCAACGACGCTGTAGGGGCCAATCTCAACGCTGCTGTCTAGCTGAGCATTGGGATTAATTAAAGCTGTAGGGTGAATCAATTGCTGCATCGAACTGTGAATTAATCGCCTAAATTAGTCATCTTCACCCAGCATACGAATGGTGCACATGATGGTCGCTTCTGTCACCACTTCGCCATCTACCGTGGCTTGGCCTTTAAACTTCCACATGCCTGAGCGAACGCGCTCTACGTGCATTTCTAGCCAAAGCTGGTCGCCTGGGGTGACAGGTTTCTTGAAACGCACGCCGTCAATACCCGCAAAGTAAAACATGGTTTTATCATCAGGCGTCACACCGAGTGTGTCGAATCCTAGCAAAGCTGCCGTTTGCGCCAAAGCTTCCACAATCAAAACACCGGGCATCACTGGGCGATGCGGGAAGTGACCGACGAAATACGGCTCATTGATGGAAACGTTTTTGTAGCCTTTGATGTATTTGCCTTTTTCAAGCTCAGTGATTCTGTCCACCAACACAAACGGGTAACGGTGCGGCAGCTGCTTGAGAATGCGGTAAATGTCCATCATGATGATTTTTTCTTTCTTAAATTTTTTATTTACTTTTAAATTATTATTTAAATTATTATTTAAATTTAAACTATGTTAGTCTTTGTTTGATTGTTTTTCTAACAAACGTAGTCTATCGCGCAAGCTAAACAATTGCTTCAGAACGGCTGCATTTTTGCTCCAAGAAACATTGTCATCCAAGGGGAACAAGCCCGTATAAGTGCCAGCTTTGTGAATAGAATGCGTCACGACTGATGCGCCAGAGATTTCAGTATGCGGTGCAATCGATATATGACCAGCAATGCTGACACAGCCACCAATCATGCAATACGCACCTATTTCTGTGCTTCCTGCAACAGCCGTAGCAGCAGCGATGATGGCATGTTTACCAATGCGAACGTTATGCCCGATTTGAATCAAGTTATCGAGCTTCACGCCCTCTTCGATCACCGTGTGATGCAAAGCGCCACGGTCAACGCACGTATTGGCACCAATTTCAACATCATTTCCAATTTGCACAGCACCTAATTGCTCAATCTTTACCCAAGTAAGCCCTTGCGATGATTTTTGAGGTGCAAAACCGAAACCGTCTGCACCAATGACGACACCTGAATGCAAAATGCAGTTCTCGCCCACGGTGCAATTCTCGCCAACTATCACGCGTGATTTGAGGACAGTGTTTGCACCAATTCGTGCATTGGCCTCTACAACGCACAAAGCACCAATCTGCGCCGTTTTGTCAACAACTGCGGTTGCATCGACAATGGCACTTGGATGTACAAAGCCCGTATCTTTAGGCGTCAGTTGCTGCTTCCAAAACTGTGTCAAAAGCGCAAAATAAACATAAGGCTGTTCGGCGACTATGTAAGCTCCGCGTTTTTCTGCAATGGCCGCAAGATGTGGACTAACGATGACGCAAGCGGCTTGTGAGTCCACTAATTCTCGCTCATACTTGATGTTGCTCACAAAGCTAACATCAGTGGATGTTGCTTGTTTGAGCGAAGCCAGACCCGTGATTTGCAGGAGAGAATCTCCGTGAAGATGCCCGCCTAAAGCTTCAATGATTTGATGTAAAAAGATGGCCACACGCGAACCAAGACCAAAATAATTTTTTTATTGGCTAATAATGTGATTATTTCGTAGCATTCAAGACTTTAAGTACTTTGTCAGTGATGTCGTGTTTTGGGTTGATATAAACCACATCTTGAACAACCAAATCGTACTTCTCGGACTCTGCAACTTGTTTGACAACTTTATTCGCACGCTCTAAAACCAACTGTAGCTCTTCGTTTTTGCGAACATTTAAGTCTTCTTGAAACTCACGGCGTTTGCGCTGAAACTCGCGGTCTTGGTCTGTCAGCTGTTTTTGGCGCGAATTGCGTTGTGCTTCAGCCAATGTTGGCGCCTCTTTTTCTAATTTATCAGCAACAGCTTTGATTTGCGCACCTTGATCATTCAGATCCTTTTCGCGACGCTGAAACTCTTGCTCTAATTTTGCCTGAGCAGTCTTTGCTGAGTTTGCATCACGGAAAATTCGATCTGTATTGATAAAACCGATTTTAAATTCTTGCGCTGCAGCTACAGAAGCCATGCTTGCAAAACCCATCGCCAAAATAACGAGGCATGTGTTGCGAGACTGTTTGAGATTGATTTTCATTAGAAAGCGGTTCCGATTTGAAATTGTACTTTTTGTATTTTATCCCTAGTGAATGATTTGATGGGTTTTGCATACGCCAGACGCAAGGGGCCGATAGGTGAAATCCAGCTAATACCAACGCCAGTTGATGCGCGAAGTTCGCTTAAAACAAAAGGATTGGTGGCTCCATAAACATTTCCGGCATCCAAGAACGCATACAAACGCAAACTTTTGTCGTTACCAGCCCCAGGGAAAGGTGTGATGAATTCGGCATTCAAAGTGATTTTCTTCGCACCACCGATAGCAGTTTTTGTAACTTCATCAAGAGGCCCCAAAGAAGATGCTTCAAAACCACGCACTGAGCCTAAACCACCCGAGTAAGAGTTTTTAAACACGGGGAATGGTTTACCTTGCAAGCCTTTGCCCCAGTTCAACTCGCTGTTAAATGCAAGCGTAAACTGTTTGTTTAATGGAATATATTGCTGGTATTGTGCTGTCGCTTTTATGTAGTTCACATCGCCTGTAGGACTCCATTCAGCAGACAAACGTTGCAATTTGCCAGAGTTAGGTGTTAATGCGCTGTCTCTATCGTCTCGTGACCAGCCTAATGTTAACGGCAAGGCATAGCTGCTATAACCAAATTGCGTCGCATAATCAAGATATGCAGCTGGTAAGTTATTACCTGCGACAATTTTGTTTTGCTCAGCACCCGCACCTACATAAATTGTGTCCACAGGACCTATCGGAACGCCAAATTTAACCCCCAAGCCAGTGGTTATAACCTTATAGTCACCTTCGGCTGCACTAGCAGGCGTTGTCGTGCGGTAGTAAGCATCGTAAATACGAGAAATACCATCCTCAGTAAAATAGGGGTCAACTGTGGTAACGCTCAACGCGCGATTCAACTTGCTGGTATTGACGTCGACACCTAAATAATTGCCACTGCCAAAAATATTTTCTTGCTTGACGCCGAACTGAAACGTCAGCTTGTCGGATGTGGAGTAGCCTGCGCCGAAGTTAATGTTACCTGTAGGCTTCTCGGCAACAATGATATTTATATCGACTTGGTCTGGCGCATTAGGTATTTCTTGTGTGTCAAATTGCACATCTTTAAAAAATCCTAAGCGATCAACCCGATCTCTTGACGTTCTGAGTTTTTCGCCGTCGTACCACGACGACTCAAACTGACGCAGCTCGCGACGGATGACTTCATCACGCGTTCTGTTGTTGCCTGAAATATTGATACGACGCACATAAGCACGTTGGCCAGGGTCAGCCGTCAATGTCAACGCTACTTGATTTTTTGAACGGTCAATTTCAGGTTTGATGACAACGCGAGCGAATGCGAAACCAAAATCGCCGAAGTAAGCAACCATGGCTTTCGTAGTTTCAGCAATTTTGTCGGCATTGTATTCTTGCCCTGCAGACACTGTGACCAGAGATTTGAACTTATCGTCTTTACCCAGAAAACTGCCAGCCAGTTTGACATCGGAAATTGTAAAGCGTTCACCCTCAGTAACCTCTACCGCAATAACAATGTCTTTTTTATCAGTGGAAATGGATACTTGCTGCGCATCGACTTTGAACTCCAAATAGCCACGCGCCAAGTAGTAAGAGCGCATCGTTTCGATATCGGCATTCAATTTCGATCTTGTATAGCGGTCACTTTTGGTATACCAGCTCAAAACACCACCGGTATCTAAATCAAACAAGCCGCGCAAAGTTGATTCGCTAAACGCTTTATTCCCTGTGATGCGAATTTCTTTGATCTTAGCAACGTCACCTTCAACAACGCTAAATGTCAAGTTGACGCGGTTTCTTTCAATTGGCGTCACCGTCGTCACAATTTCAGCGGCATACAAGCTTCGCGTCAAATACTGACGTTTCAACTCTTGCTCAGCTTTGTCTAACAGCGCTTTGTCAAAAGGGCGGCCGTCGGTCAAGCCAATTTCACGCATGGCTTTTGTCAGAGCGTCTTTGTCAAATTCTTTGGTGCCAGAGAATTCAATGCCAGCAACAGTCGGGCGCTCTTCGACAATAAGCACTAAAACATCACCATTGACTTCAACGCGAACGTCTTTGAAGACGCCCAAAGCAAACAAGGAACGAATCGCGACTGACCCTTTTTCGTCGTCGTAAGTATCGCCAATACGGAAAGGTAAAGTGGCAAAAACTGTTCCTGGTTCGACCCGCTGCAAGCCTTCAACACGAATATCTTTGACTGCAAATGGCGTGACCGCCCAAGCAGCGGCAGAAACTAAGAGTGATGAAGCCAAGAAAACTGCTTTTCGCGTTCCTTTGTGAGCAACTTTTTGAGTTACTTTTACCAGCAGGCCGTTTATATTTGGTTTGTTTGATTGTTTCATTAAATTGCAAATAGTCTAGTCACATCGTTATAAAGCGCTATGAACATCATGCTAAAAAGCAAGGCAACGCCGCCTCGCTGTAAGCGCTCAGTCCACAGTTCGGAAACTGCCTTGCCAGTCACGCCTTCCCAGAGATAATACATCAGATGGCCGCCATCCAGCACTGGCAGTGGTAACAGATTCAGCACACCTAAACTTACGCTAATCAGCGCCAAAAAAACAAGATACGTCGTCAACCCCAAACTAGCCGACTTTCCCGCATAGTCCGCAATGGTCAACGGACCGCTTAAATTCTTCAGAGAAGCCTGTCCAACAAGCATTTTCCCCATCATTTTCAGCGTCAACACCGAGACATCCCATGTTTTAACTAAGCCGGCCTGCAAACCGTCAAGCAAACCATAGCGCACAGTCACCATTTCGGGCAAAGTGCCTACGAAGGCACCAATCCTGCCAATTTGACGAGTACCTTCTGTTTTCACATCAACAGTTACTGGTATTTCCAGAGTTTCAGCTTTCCGTGAAACTATCCAACTTTTAGTTAATGCAACGGTTTGACCGCCTTTAACCACTACAGATTCTCGAATCAATTGACGCAGTTGTTGGCCATCCACAATTTCAAGATCATCGATTTTCTTAACAATATCGCCTGTTTGCAATCCAAGGCGATCAGCTGCACTGCCAGCTTGAATATCCCCAAGAATTGGTTTAGTCCAAGGTCCAGTGATACCAATTTTCTGGAAAAGCTGCGCATCGACCTCATGCACATCCAAAGGAGCCAAGTCAAGAACGACATCACGGCTTGATGAGTTTTGCGATTTTGCAACGACCAACCGAACGTTTTGCTTATTCAAAGCACCGCGAGTCACCAACCAGCGCAAATCTTCCATCGAACGCACCGGAAGCAAATCTTCATCAACAAACCCCGCTTGTAACACGTGCTCACCACCAACGAAACCAGCGCGTTGAACCACGGAGCCTGCTGTGGGACTGGCTAAAACAGCTTTTGCCTCTTGCACGCCTACCCAATTTACAACCGAGTACAACAAAACCGCTAGAACCAAATTTGCAATAGGACCAGCAGCCACGATGGCAACACGCTTTCTCAAAGGCTGGGTATTGAACGCAAGATGCTTTTGATCTGCAGGCACAGGTGCTTCCCGCTCATCCAGCATTTTGACAAAACCACCCAGCGGCAGCATACCTATGACGAATTCCGTATCCGAGCCTTTGGGCTGCCACTTAAAAATAGTTTTACCGAAACCTATCGAAAATTTCAGCACCTTGACGCCACATGCCACGGCAATTCGATAATGGCCATACTCATGAACGGCTATCAGCAATGCCAAGGCAACAACAAAAGCAAAAACGGTCATCATGGCTTACCTCTCAAAGCGTTTGACTTGTATCAGCGCAGCTTGACGAGATTGTGCATCTATCGCCAGCAAATCACCTAAATTCACGGGTTTAGTCGGAAAAATTTCAGAAAGCGTAGATTGGTTCACCGCATGGATTTGATCGAATCTGATGCGCTCATCTAAAAAAGCTTGTACAGCTATTTCATTGGCAGCGTTCAGCACGGCAGTGGTTCCTGCAGGCGCGCGAAGCACTTCCCATGCCAAAGCCAAGCCCGGAAAACGTTCAGGGTGATTGTTGCTATCTATAGCCTCAAAAGTCATCGCAGTTAAGTTCTTAAAATCAATTGCCGACGCGCCATTTTCAATGCGGTTTGGCCAAGACAAACCGTACGCAATAGGGCCACGCATGTCTGGCGTACCGAGTTGCGCAAGCACGGATGCATCACGAAATTGCACCATGGAGTGAATCACGCTTTGCGGGTGTATGACCACCTCAATTTGCTTAAGTTCAACATCGAACAGATATTTCGCCTCGATAACCTCCAGTGCCTTGTTCATCATGGTTGCAGAATCTACCGAAATTTTTCGTCCCATCACCCAATTGGGATGCGAGCAGGCCTCACTTGTTGTGACATTGCCTAGACTCGCAACGTCTCGCGT
>JAYUJX010000494.1:0-1162 GCA_043764955.1 Polaromonas sp. | reverse complement strand
ATGAAGAAATTAAAACATACTTAAATAGAGATAAGGGAGAAAGATGGTGAGAGAGAGTAGAATATGATAGAATGGAATGGAATGGAATGGAATGGAATGGAATGGAATGGAATGGAGGAAGTGATACAAAGAGCGTTGACAAGAAAGAAGGACAAATAAAATTGGAAAGTATGAATAATGGTACATGACAAGAGACGCAACAAAAAAAGAATAGAGGACCGCACCGAGAGATGTAGCTATCCTATCGCAGTATATCATTTTGTAGTGCATCATAGTGCATATTACGACAGTGTATCACATCGTAGTCTACTACGTGATACATTAGCACATCATACCGTATACCGTATATCACATCATAGTATATCATGTCATAATACATCATACCGTAGTGTGTTACGTCATAGTTTATTGTGTCATATAAAATAAAATTATAGTATGTCATATCGTATGTACGGTATTATATGATACTCTATGTTGTGATACAGTGTGATTTTATCAATCAGTACGTTACATTGTGATACGGTACGCTGTGATATTATTTGCCATAATGTGATACACTTTGGTATAATAAATAATGATTCAACTACTCTAGAAAAAAAACAAAGAAGTAAAGAAGCAAAGAAACGAATACACAAATGATTGAAAGATTAAACAGGGGGAGAAAGATAGTGCATGGGAATGGAATTGAAAAAGTGATGTAAAGTGTCAAGACAAGATAGGAGAGCATCTAAAATGAAAAAGTGAGTACAGGACAAGAGAGGCAACAAGAAATACAGTATGGAGGACCGCACCGAAAGATGTAGCTCTGATATCATAGTATATCATAGTGTGATATTACGTCACATCATATCATATTGGATTACAATGTGTCACAGAGTATCATACCATAATGTATTACATCGTAGCATAGTACGCCATAGTATATTACATCATAGTTTATCATGTCATAATGTTTGATATGATTGTGTATGATATTGGACCGTAGTTTCTCACACAATAGTATATCACACCAAAGTATATTACATCATAGTTTATCATATCATCTCATGGCAAATTAAAGTGTTTCACATCACATCACATCACATCACATCACATCACATCACATCACATCACATCACATCACATCACATCACATCACATCACATCACATCACATCACATCA
>JAYUJX010000493.1:0-1162 GCA_043764955.1 Polaromonas sp. | reverse complement strand
AGCGGCGAATCTGCTGAACTTAATGTGATCTTACCCATGCTTAAAAGGCAAGGCGTACCCTTGATTGCCATGACAGGCGGTTTAGCTTCAACGTTAGCGCAGCATGCAATCATCATTTTAAACAGCGGCGTGGCCAAAGAAGCCTGCCCGCTCAATTTAGCGCCCACAGCCAGCACGACGGCTCAGCTGGCCTTAGGCGATGCATTAGCAGTTTCCCTGCTTGACGCACGCGGCTTCAAGGCGGAAGACTTTGCCCGTTCACACCCTGGCGGCTCTTTGGGTCGCAAATTATTGACCCATGTCAGCGACGTGATGCGTTCAGGCAGCGATGTGCCCAAAGTGCTTGCCAACGACTCTTTCAACGACCTGATGCGGCAAATGAGCGCCAAATCGGTAGGCGCTTCAGCCATTGTCGATGCGCAAGACCAGGTGATTGGCATTTTTACCGATGGTGATTTGCGACGCTTGATTGAAAAAGGCGTTGATTTACGCCATCTCGTGGCGGCCGATGTGATGCATGGTGCTCCGCGCACTGTCAAAGCCGATGAACTGGCCGTTGCCACCGCTGAATTGATGGAATTGCACAGCATCACCTCCGTACTGGTCACAGATGCTGATAGCAAACTGTGCGGCATTGTGCATATTGGCGACCTGATGCGCGCTAAGGTGATTTGATGCAGCCAGCGCCTAAAACCATGTCAAGCTCGCGCTTTTCGCCCAAACTGCTGCTCAAAGCCCAGGGCATCAAAGTTGTTTTTTTTGACATTGATGGCGTGATGACGGACGGTGGTTTACTGTTTACCGAAGCGGGTGAGTCCATCAAACGCTTCAATACTTTGGATGGTTTGGGCATCAAACTTCTGCAAAAAGCAGGAATAATACCCGTCGTCATTTCTGGCCGCGATTCTGCACCGCTGAGAACCCGCCTCAAAGCTTTGGGTGTGACACACATATATTTGAACGCAGAAGACAAACATCCCGCCGCTGAGAAGACACTGGCAGAATTGGGACTAACTTGGGCGCAAGCGGCTTGCATGGGCGACGACTGGCCTGATTTGCCTGTTCTGCAAGCAAGCGCATTTGCTTGTGCGCCCTTGCATGCACACTTTGAGGTTAAAGCTATAGCGCACTACATTACAGAAGCACCAGCCGGCTTTGGCGC
>JAYUJX010000492.1:0-1166 GCA_043764955.1 Polaromonas sp. | reverse complement strand
TGAAGCTGAATCGCCATAATTCGCTACTTAAAACCGGGCGCATTGCAGAATCTTTAGACGAACACCGCGCCATCATGTCGGCGCTCTATGCACGTGATGCTGCCGCGACCGTAGCGGCGATGAAGGCACATTTTAAAAATGGCTTGGAAGCTGCGGGATAAACATTTATAATTTTTTTTTAAAACTTTTTGCTATATTCTCAATAGCTAATTAGTTAATAAATACGCAGGCTAGAGGCATATTTAAGCCTATAAAATATAATTTTAAACAACTTTATTTATGCAAACTGGTATCTTTAAACCCATACCCCACCTCGCCACCTACCTCAATTTCAAGCTCATTGGTGCAGCACCCAAAGCACTTGCATTGGCAAATTTGCAGCAACTTCTGCGCATGGCTGATGGACGACGTGCTGTTGTCGGCCTGAGCGTCAATTTGTGCAAAAGCTTAGCCATCAAAGCACCCCAGGCGCTGCGTGCGTTTCAAACCCCAGCGGGCGGTAAGCTGAAACTGCCCGAAACCCCCGTTGACTTGCTGGTCTGGCTGCGCGCCACGCCTGCGCAAGACAGAGGCGATTTGCTCGCCATCTCCCGCCAAGTTCAAGCGCTGCTAGGCGATACCTTTGTGTTGACCGAGACGGTAGAAGCTTTCCAGCATCTGAGTAAAAGCGGCAAAAACAGCAAGGGCATTAACCGAGATTTAACCGGTTACGAAGACGGCACAGAAAACCCAAAGGGTCAAAAAGCGGTAGATTTTGGCTTCGCGCCTGATGGCGGCAGCTTTCTAGCGGTGCAAAAATGGCAGCACAAGTGGGAAAACATCACAAAAATGAGCCCAACCGAGCAAAACCAAGCCTTTGGCCGCAACAAACAGTCCAACGCCGAGCTGGAAAACGCCCCACCCTCCGCCCACATCAAACGCACCACGCAAGAAGACTTCACCCTGTCCGACGGCACCGAAGGCTTCAGCCTGCGCCGCTCCATGCCGTGGAGCGATGGCGCAAATTCTGGTCTGATGTTTGCTGCTTTTGGCAAAAGCTTTGAAGCGTTCGAGCTGCAACTCGCCCGCATGGTGGGTGCGGACGATGGCATCACCGATGCGGTGTTCAAGATGTCAAAACCTCTGACCGGTAGCTTTTTTTGGTGCCCGCCTGTGGTGGGTGGTGA
>JAYUJX010000491.1:0-4249 GCA_043764955.1 Polaromonas sp. | reverse complement strand
AATTTGCAAGCTTTGCCGCCCACTGCCGGCATCAATGGCGTGGCTTTCGCCTCCAAGGACTACGCCACCCGTCTGGGTAGCCGTGGATGGCGAGCTGGATGTCCATGTGCGCAGTGTCATGACCAAAGTAGGTTTGCATGCCTTTGACAAAGTGTTGAACAATGGTCAGGCCATGCGCCGTGACTTTTTCCGCGTACTCGTAAACCGCTTCGAGATTGCTGCTGCCACTCTTGGCGACTGCGCCCAGCGATTTTTCCAGAAGGGTCGTCAGCCCGCCAGCCTTGTTGCCGGGAGAAGCTGTCGGCGATGGCACGTGCCGCCGTTGCCGAGCAGTTGACGCTCGTCAGAATGCCGATGTAGTTGCGCGTCGCTACCCGGCCATCCCCGCGCCTGATCCCCATGAGAGAGGCTCAATACGGGGCACAGCAGACTTGACGTCTGCGCCAAATGCGTAGTCGCGGTCAAAATCCCCCTTGTCCGGCCCCATATCCAGGTTATGGGTATGAACATGCTCACCGGCATCAATTGGCTTGCTGGCAAATCCGATGATCTGGTTATAGCGGCGCACCGGCTCGCCCTGGGCGATGGCATGTGTGGCCATCTTGTGGCCCGCAGGAATCAGTCCGCTGGCCGCGATACTCTCAACCAAGGTGCCGCCCATCAATTGCGTCCGTGCGATCAATACATCATCACCCGGTTGAAGGCGAATGAAAGGAATCATGTGAATCTTGCTCTTAAGAATTTCTGAAAAGGACGCTGGACCCCAGGCGCCATGGTACAAGCGCTACGGTGCTGAAACGCAGGTTTGGCACTGCGTGCCAAACCCTTCAATTCCCACGCGAATTTGGTCCCCTGCCTTCGTACCAAGGGGAAGGCTTTTGCCCCAAGCCCACGCCAGCGGGTGTGCCGGTGCTGATGATGTCGCCAGGCATCAGGGTCATGAACTGACTTATGTAGCTGACCAGTGTGGGGATGCCGAATATGAGGTTTTCAGTGCTTCCATCCTGCACGCGCTTGCCGTTGACTTCCAGCCACAGGGAGAGTTTGTTTGAGGCAGTGACTTCATCGGCGGTCACCAGCCAGGGACCAAACGGTGAAAACGTGTCACATCCTTTGCCCTTGTCCCATTGACCACCACGCTCCAGTTGGTATTCGCGCTCCGAAATGTCATTGATGACCACGTAACCGGCAATGTGGCGCATGGCGTCTGCCTCGCTGACATAACTGGCCTTGGTACCGATGACCACGCCCAGTTCCACTTCCCAGTCCGTCTTGACGGAGCCACGGGGAATGGTGACCGAATCGTTCGGCCCAGTGATCGAGCTGGTCGCCTTCAGAAAAAGCACCGGCTCGGTCGGCGGGGTCAAGCCACTTTCTCGCGCATGATCGGCGTAGTTCAGCCCGACGCAGACGATCTTGCCGACGTTAGAAATCGGGCACCCCAGACGCACATCACCGTCAACAACAGGCAGGCCTTCTACGTCGAGCAAGCTCAGGGCTGCCAGGCAGGCCGGCGTCAGGTGCGCGGCATCAAAGTCTGGAAACAGCATCGACAAATCCCTGACCCGGCCGTCCTGACCCAACACGCCCGCTTTTTCGGCCCCAATCGGGCCATAACGCAACAATTTCGTAGTTCATTCCTCAGTTAAAAAATGCAGATTTTGTGTGACTATTCACAGTGGAAAACTTCTTCCATGGCCGCCCAGTGTTCGTCGGTTCCACGCGACGCCAGCGGCACCTGGCAAGGCGCGCAGACAGCCCACCAGCGCTGCGTTTCTGGGTCTGCCGCCATGCGGGCCATGTCGGCGTCAAAATCTTTCCCGTGGTACTCGAAGTGGCTGAACAGCAGGTTTTCCGGCTCACGCAAATAGATGGTGTAGTTGCGAAGTTGCGAACGCCTGATTTGTGCCAGCACAGCCGGCCAGACACTGGCGTGCAAAGCCTTGTACTCGGCTATCTTTTCAGGCCTGACGCCTATCACTATTCCGTAACGTTTCATTCAAATCTTCCAGGGTCTAACGGCACTCGAAGCTGGTCGTGCGCAGCGTGTGTATCTGATCCCAATTCCAGTCAATCCCGAGCCCCGGTGTTTGGGGCGGCAGGGCACGACCGTTTTCAATGGCCAAGCGACTGTGGGCAATGTCGTCAAGCTGTGGGATGTACTCGACCCACGGGGCATTGGGCACGGCACAAGACAGGCTCACATGCAGTTCCATCAGAAAATGCGGGCAAACGCTGATGTTCTGGGCCTCGGCCATATGCGCCACTTTGAGCCACGGCGTGATGCCCCCGACCCGCGCGACATCGACCTGAATAATGTGGCAGGCCTGCGCCTGCAAATAGTCCGCAAACTGCCCAGCGCTGTACATCGATTCACCCACCGCCACAGGAATCGGTGAGTGCAGGCACAGGTGCTGGTGTGCCATGACGTTGTCGGCGGGCATCGGCTCTTCCAGCCACGCTAGACTCAAACCATCCAGTGCGCGTGCCCGTCGCAGCGCCTCGCTCAGACTGAACGACTGGTTGGCATCCACCATCAACTCGAAGTCGGGCCCCACGGCCTCGCGCACCGCTGTCAAACGCTTGACGTCTTCACTGAGATGCGGCTTTCCGACCTTGACCTTCGAGCCGGCAAAGCCTTGGGCGCGTGCCGCACAGGCCTGATCCACCAGCTGCTCACGCTCCAGTTGCAGCCATCCGCCCTCGGTGGTGTAGACCGGCACATTGGTTTTGGCGCCGCCGGCCAGCTTCCACAAGGGAAGACCCAGCACCCTGGCGCGCCGGTCCCACAAAGCGGTGTCAATCGCGGCCAGTGCCAGGCTTGTAATGGCGCCCACGTGTGTGGAATGGGTGTGAAAGACCAGGTCGCGCCAAATGGCCTCAATGCAGTCAGGGTCTTGACCGATCAAGCGCGGAATCAAGTGGTCTTTAAGCAGCGCCATGATGGACGATCCACCGGTGCCGATGGTGTAGGTGTAGCCGATGCCCTCGGAACCATCGCTGCAGCGCAAGCGCAGGATGGGTGTTTCCTGGAGCACAAAGCTTTGAATAGCATCGGTACGTTTTGTCTTGGGCTCCAGTGACACCAAGTCAACCTGGACATGTTCTATGCGTGTGATGATGATTCTCCTGTTGATTTTCGGGGGGGGGGGACACGGTCAGTTGCGGTCGCTGCTCATGGGTCGGTGCAAGGCAACGGTGTGCCATCGGCGAGTAATCCGCGTGCCTGCATCGTTTGCCATAGTTCCGGCGGCACCACGGTCTCGAACCACTGCACGACACCGCCCAGTTCATCCGCGCTTCGAACCCCAGGCACGCAACTCACGACCGCCGGGTGGGCGAGTGGGAACTGCAACGCGGCTGCCGCCAAGGGCACACCAAATTCGCTGCACACTTTCTGTAGCTGTTCAACCCGCGCCAACACCTCCGCTGGCGCCGTCTCGTAGTTGAACTTGGCATCGCGTCCCGGGCCGGTGGCCAGTATGCCCGAGTTGAAAGGGCCGCCAATGATGATGCCGACTTGCCGCTGCAACGCAACCTCAAGGAGAGGCCGCAGTGCGCCTTGTTCCAGCAGCGTATAGCGACCGGCCAGCAAGGTGCAGTCCAGGTCCACATACTCAAGCGTGTCAAGCACGACCTGCCATTCGTTCACGCCAAGGCCGATGGCGCCGATAAGACCTTCGGCTCGCATGTCTTCCAGCGCGCGCAGACCGCCGCCCACCGTGAGCTGCTGCCAATAGTGGGCGTGCAACTGCCCGTGCGTAGCACTGCCAATGTCGTGCACCAAGGCCAGGTCAATGTAGGCCACGCCGAGGCGCTGCAGGCTGTCCTCAATGGAACGGCGCACACCGCCTGCGGTGTAGTCGAAATGCGGCTCGAAAGGCAAGGGATTGACCCAGGCATCGCCCTGTACCAATGGCCTTGTTGAATCCAGCCCATGGCTGCGGGGCTTCAGCAAACGGCCGACCTTGGTACTCAAACAGTAGTCGCTGCGCTGCCGTTGCCGCAGCACCTGGCCCAGACGATGTTCCGAGTAGGTGTAACCGTAGTAGGGCGCAGTATCAAAATAGCGCAATCCTGCGGCCCAGGCGGCATCCACCGTGGCCTGGGCCTCGATGTCACTGATCGCATTGAACAGGTTGCCCAATGGCGCACAGCCCAGTCCAAGCAGCGTCAGTTGCTGACCGGTGCGGGGCAGCGCTCGTGTGTCATTTGCCTTCATGTTTGCCTCAAATTGTGACACTAACAT
>JAYUJX010000490.1:0-4286 GCA_043764955.1 Polaromonas sp. | reverse complement strand
GGCCCGGTAGCTCAGTTGGTAGAGCAGCGGATTGAAAATCCGCGTGTCACTGGTTCGATTCCAGTCCAGGCCACCAAATAGAAAACCCCGGAAACTTTACAGTTTGCGGGGTTTTTTCATGGGCATCGCCAATGCTGTACATAGCTCTTTTCTTTAAGTGCGAATTCAGCTATGCTTTGGGATTCAAAATTCTCTTTGAATCACTTTCTATGCCTTTAACTAAAAATTTGTTGCGTGCTTTTTGGGGAGCATTATTAATTGTCTGCGTAACAGAACCAGTTTTTTCACAGTCGGCAGCTCAAAAAATTACCTATCGCTGGGTCATTGGTTCAGGCGTGAATTTGCGTACTGAGGCAAATTTGAATGCACCTGTCCTGATCCGCATGGCATTGAATACACGAGTGAATTTAATTGCAGCACCACCGAGCAGCAAATATTGTGAAGTTGAGTTAGCTACAGGGGGGCAGCCAGCACAGCGCGGTTTTACAGCTTGCGAATTTTTGGGTGCAAGCGCCATCAAACCTCGTGAAGTCGCGAACCTGTACTTGGCGGATGGCAAAACTCCAAATCCAAATTACAACCCAGAGCGTGCATTTTGGTTAAAGCCAAGCTATGAGGCATTGGCAGAATATGGGCGGCATCTTGAAAGAAAGCGACAGTATCCGATAACTGATGCAGATGCTTTACTAGCAGATAGAGATAGGCCGAAAATGCCTGAATTTGAAAGAATGAAAGCGCATTTGGCGAAGGGTGTTATGGTATTTAAACCCGCGCCTTTTTTACGCTGGAATGACATAAAAGTTTCAGTTCGCAATTTAGAAGTTGCACGATTAAAAATAACCAAAAAGCTTGGTTCTGTAGAGAATCTTAAATCTTCTGAATTCCTTGGCTCATCATAAGAAAAACAGGCAAACAAGCTAATGGATACTATGCGTATTCATACGCTTGACGGTGTACAAGGTAGAGGCGGTCTGTACGCGCCACCTAAATTGCCTGCGTTTATTGAAAGTCTTGAGTTGCCGGCTATTTCAAGCTCGTATTTCCAGAACCACGATGAGGTTGCCGCTCCGACAAATGTCACAGAAGATGTAGCCGCAAGATTTCAGATCATTCAGATAATTCAAACCAAGTACGACAAGCTATTGACTAAGGAGGATGATTATGAACGGCAGGGGCTTTGGGATGTCTCAAAAGTAAGCCGCTCATTAGCACAACCCGTTGTTAAAAACACTCTTTTAAGGGTAGGGGATGAAATTCAATCTGAATCTACAAATCTTCGTCAATCTTATGTTGAACATGGCAATACAGATGGCGTGATGTGTGAGGGCTACGAAGGTGATGGATTCGATTTTGGCGATGCTGATCCGAAAATCTCGATCAATTACGCAAAAAATGTTGGACACCCTGAATACGCGCAACCCAAGAAAGCGGGTAACAAGCTCATGTACTTTTTTACTAGGCAGCCATTGCCTCAGCAGAGCGCCACGGTAAACGTAGTAAAGCAAAAGCTAAATCGTGCGAAGACTGGTTTTGTAGCCGCAACTGAATTTTACTTTGATATCAACTCTGATGGCATCTCTGATATCTTGGTTTGGGAAGGGACTGGTATTGGCCCCGGTCACTTGGATGGGCCAACCAAGACAGACGATGCTTGGTATCGAATATTTTTTGTAAATATCGCAGGAAATTGGCATCTGCTGAGTACAGATAGTTTTAGTTATGGATGCGGGTGTTGAAAATCAATCGATAAATCAAAAGCCCCGCAAACTGCAAAGTCTGCGGGGCTTTTTCATGTCGCTGACAGGCTCTGAGAGTGTGAACCCTCAGCAGGGAAATTACATACCCATGCCACCCATACCGCCCATACCACCCATGTCGCCACCACCCATGCCGCCGCCGGCTGAGTCGTCTTTTGGTGCTTCAGCAATCATGCACTCGGTGGTCAACATCAAAGAGGCCACTGACGCTGCGTTTTGCAATGCAGTACGTGTCACTTTGGTTGGGTCCAAGATGCCCATGTCGATCATGTCGCCGTAGGTGCCGTTGGCGGCGTTGTAACCGTAGTTACCTGTGCCAGCCAACACCGCAGCCACCACCACAGACGCTTCTTCGCCTGCGTTGTAGACGATTTCGCGCAATGGGGCTTCGATAGCGCGCAAGATCAGCTTGATACCGGCTTCTTGGTCAGCGTTGTCGCCTTTGATGGTGCCAGCAGCTTGCTTGGCTCGCAATAGTGCGACGCCGCCACCAGCCACGATGCCTTCTTCGACTGCAGCGCGGGTTGCGTGCAGGGCGTCTTCAACGCGGGCTTTCTTCTCTTTCATTTCGACTTCGGTAGCTGCGCCAACCTTGATCACGGCCACGCCACCAGCTAGTTTTGCAACGCGCTCTTGGAGTTTTTCGCGGTCGTAGTCAGAGGTGGCTTCTTCGATCTGCACGCGCACTTGTTTGACGCGGGCTTGGATGTCATCCGCAGCGCCAGCGCCATCGATGATGATGGTGTTTTCTTTGCCCACTTCAACGCGCTTGGCGGTGCCGAGGTCAGCCAAAGTCACTTTTTCGAGTGACATGCCGATTTCTTCCGCAATCACCTTGCCGCCGGTCAAAATAGCGATGTCTTCCAACATGGCCTTGCGACGGTCACCAAAGCCAGGGGCTTTCACAGCGACAACTTTGAGAATACCGCGCAGGGTGTTCACCACCAAAGTTGCCAGGGCTTCGCCATCAACATCTTCAGCAATGATCAACAAAGGACGGCCAGCCTTGGCGACTTGTTCCAATGTTGGGAGCAGGTCACGGATGTTGCTAATTTTCTTGTCGTACAACAACACAAACGGGTTGTCCAGCAAAGCGGCTTGTTTTTCTGGGTTGTTGATGAAGTATGGTGACAGGTAGCCACGGTCAAACTGCATACCTTCGACGACGTCGAGTTCGCTGTCCAGTGACTTGCCATCTTCAACAGTGATAACGCCTTCTTTACCTACTTTGTCCATCGCATCGGCGATGATTTTGCCGATGGTTTCGTCAGAGTTAGCAGAAATAGAGCCAACTTGCGCGATTTCTTTAGAAGTGGTGGTCGCTTTTGACGCCTTTTTCAGCTCAGCCACCAAAGCAGTCACTGCCTTGTCGATGCCGCGCTTCAAATCCATCGGGTTCATGCCAGCGGCGACATACTTCATGCCTTCACGGACGATGGCTTGTGCCAACACGGTCGCGGTAGTCGTACCGTCACCAGCGATGTCAGAAGTCTTGGAAGCGACTTCCTTGACCATCTGCGCACCCATGTTTTGCAGTTTGTCTTTGAGTTCGATTTCTTTGGCGACGGACACACCGTCTTTGGTTACGGTAGGCGCGCCGAATGAACGCTCCAAAACCACGTTACGACCCTTAGGGCCCAAAGTTACTTTTACGGCGTTGGCCAGGATGTTCACACCCTCAACCATGCGTGCGCGGGCTTCGCCGCCAAAAATTACGTCTTTTGCTGCCATGATAGGCTCCTAAAATATGTTAATTGGGTAAAAATACACTAAAAACTAGCTGTAGCTGGCGTATTTATTGCCTGAGTAGCTATTAATTTTTAGTGAAAAAGATTCTTTGAATTACTTCTCGACTACAGCGAAAAGGTCTTCTTCTTTCATAACGAGCAACTCGTCGCCGTCAACTTTGACCGTTTGGCCGCTGTATTTGCCGAACAATACGCGGTCGCCAACTTTCACGCCCATGGCGACCACTTCGCCTTTGTCGTTCTTCTTGCCAGGACCGACAGCCAAGATTTCGCCTTGATCTGGCTTTTCAGCAGCGCTGTCAGGAATGACGATGCCAGAAGCTGTTTTTGTCTCGTTTTCAACGCGTTTAACAATCACGCGGTCATGCAATGGACGAAGTTTCATTGTGTTTCCTTATATAAAACAATGGGTTAGAGAAAATCAAACCTTGCTGCTCAGATGTCAGTCCAAGCAATAAAGTCAAATACGAGCGGTTTGAGTGACTGTCTTAAAAGGACTTGTTAGCACTCAGATGCTACGAGTGCTAATGATAAGGGTTTTTGGGAGCTTTTCAAGAGCCGTGAGCATTAAGTGTCGATTCTCAGCTAACTCTGAACGAAATTCATTTAACTCTGAACTTCAAGTTGAGCTAACTATTTGATTCATTTAAAGAATTCAATATTTTGCAAAATTGACTGAAACTTAAGGAAGCTCTGAATAACCCGCAGCCAATTGCAGTAGCGGTACGTTAATTTTCAAATGATGGGATTTCACGAACAATCTCCACAAATTCTGCAGGTT
>JAYUJX010000489.1:0-4295 GCA_043764955.1 Polaromonas sp. | reverse complement strand
TCAACCATGTGCTCCAGCACGCGCGGGCCGGCCAGCGCGCCCTCTTTGGTGACGTGGCCGACCAGCACGATGGCGGTGCCGCTGCTTTTGGCATAGCGCGTCAAATGTGCTGCGCACTCGCGTACTTGTGCGACCGAGCCGGGCGCTGAAGTGAGTTGGTCGGAGTAGACGGTCTGGATCGAATCAATCACCGCGATCTGGGGTTGTTCTTTCTCTAACGTGGCGAGGATTTTCTCCAGACCGATTTCAGCCATGACTTTGACTTGTGAATTCAGCAAGCCCAAACGGCGGGAGCGCAACGCGACCTGTGCGCCGCTCTCCTCCCCCGTCACGTACAGGGTTCTTTGACCACTGCGCTGCAGCGAATCGAGCGCCTGCAGCAGCAAGGTCGATTTGCCGATGCCCGGATCGCCGCCTATCAGCACCACGCCACCCTCGACCATACCGCCACCCAACACGCGGTCCAGCTCGTCATGCCCGGTGGGGGTACGCTGCATATCCACCGCGTCAATGTCACCCAAAGTCGCCACTTCGGCGGTTTTGGCTAGCGAGGCGAAGCGGTTTTTGGTGGGTTGGGCACTCTCGGCGATGGACTCGACCAGTGTGTTCCAAGCGTTGCAGCTCGGGCATTTGCCCAGCCACTTGGGCGCTGTACCACCGCATTCGGTACAAACGTATATAGTTTTTTTTTTAGCCATGCCTCTATATTACTGTATATACAAACAGTTTAAAGATTCATTGCTCGCTATTGACATGTTTTTGCAAAAATAATTTAATATATTAAATAATATGACGTCATCATCAAATTCTGCAACCAAGGCTACGCCGTTCCAGCACCGCAATCTGCCGCGCCTGCTGCTGCAAGCACGCGAGGCGGTGATGGCACACACGCGACCGTCTCTGCGCGAACATGCGCTGAGCGACCAGCAGTGGCGCGTGCTGCGGGTGCTAGGTGAAAACGGCACGGTGGAAACCGGCCGCGTGGCGCGGGAAGCTTTTATCCTCGGGCCCAGCCTGACGGGGGTGCTGACCCGCATGGAACGCGACGGCCTGATCACCCGCGCCCGCGACCCGGCCGACCAGCGCCGCACGGTGGTGGAAGCCACTGAGCGCGGCCATGCGCTGGTGGCCACTCTCTCAACCACCATAGAAACCCATTACCAATGGATGGAGCAGACCTTGGGCAAAGACAAATTGGCACAGCTGTATGCGCTGCTGGACGCTGTGATTGAACTGGAGCAAACATGACATTGATGAAAACATCCACAGCGCAGGCTTTCATACCCACGGGCACGGTGTATGGCACGCTGCTGAACTTCAAGGCCGAGCTGGCGGCGCTGCAGCCACAGATGAACCAGCCTCCTTACAAAGTCCCGCCGCAGGCACCGGTGCTGTACATCAAACCAGCCAACACCTGGAGCGCGGATAGTGCAAACATAGCCGTGCCAGCGCGGGTACCCGAGGTGGAAATAGGGGCGACGATAGGGATGGTTGTGTCTGGCTTCATGACGCTACATGAGGGCGATGTGTTGATGCTGGGCTGTGATTGCCTGCCTACCGGGAAACGACCCGTTGCGAAAGTGGGCGATGTGATCACCATCAGTTCACCCAGCCACCCTGCGCTGGGCACTTTGAGCAATACCTTTGTAGCGGAGGCCGTATGAAACATGCTGTCGTGAACTTTGAAGGCGAACGCTACAACGCCGTTGAACAAAATGGACAGCTCCTGCTTATCGATGGGGCGATGGGGCAAATCGGACGACTGGTTGATTTTGACGCGGTGCAATGGCTGCCACCGCTAGCCGCCACGCCCCGTCCACGTACCATTTTGGCACTTGGTTTGAACTATGCAGACCACGCCAAAGAGCTGGAATTCAAAGCGCCCGAAGAGCCGTTGGTCTTCATCAAAGGCGAAGGCAGTTTGATCGGCCACCGCGCCCTGACCTACCGCCCGCCCGACGTGACCTTCATGCATTACGAGTGCGAACTGGCGGTTGTGATCGGCAAAACAGCGAAAAAAGTGAAGCAGGACGACGCCTGCGACTTCATCGCCGGCTACACCGTGGCCAATGACTACGCCATCCGCGATTATCTGGAGAACTGGTATCGCCCCAACCTGCGCGTCAAAAACCGCGACACCTGCACCCCGCTGGGGCCGTGGCTGGTGGATGCGGCCGACATTGGCAACCCGATGGCTCTGGCGCTGCAGACCACCGTCAACGGCCAAGTGACCCAGCGCGGCAACACGCGGGACATGATCTTCAATGTGCCCTTTTTGATCGCGTACTTCAGCAGCTTCATGACCCTGCAGCCCGGCGATGTGATTTTGACCGGCACCCCCGATGGGGTGGTGGACTGCCAGCCGGGCGATGTCATCGTCACCGAGATTGAAGGCGTTGGAGCGTTAGTAAACACAATGGCAACCCTTTCCGTTCACCCTGAGCCTGTCGAAGGGCTTGGTGCGACCATACGTTGAAGGCTTCGACAAGCTCAGCCCGAACGGACTTTTCACAATTAAAAATTATGCAAATCAACCACCTCATCAACGGCAAATCGGTTGCCAGCGCCAGCTACTTTGAAACCCTCAACCCCGCCACGCAAGACGTGCTGGCCGAGGTCGCCTCGGGTGGCGAGGCCGAGGTCAACGCCGCCGTCGCTGCCGCCAAAGCCGCCTTTCCCGGCTGGGCAACTACCCCCGCACCGCAGCGCGCCAGGCTGATGCGCAAACTGGGCGAGTTGATCGCCGCGCACGTGCCAGAAATCGCGCAGATGGAGACCCAAGACTGCGGCCAAACCATCTCCCAAACCGGCAAACAACTGATCCCGCGCGCGGCGGACAACTTCACCTACTTTGCCGAGATGTGCACCCGCGTGGACGGCCACACCTACCCGACCGAGACGCACCTGAACTACACCCTGTTCCACCCGGTCGGCGTTTGCGCGCTGGTCAGCCCATGGAACGTGCCCTTCATGAACGCCACCTGGAAAGTCGCCCCCTGTCTGGCGTTTGGCAACACCGCCGTGCTAAAGATGAGCGAACTCTCGCCCATGACGGCCGCACGTTTGGGCGAGCTGGCGCTGGAAGCGGGCATTCCGGCAGGTGTACTGAATGTCGTGCACGGCTATGGCAAAGAAGCGGGCGAACCGCTGTGTAGTCACCCCGATGTGCGCGCGATTTCCTTCACCGGCTCGACGGCGACAGGGAATCGCATCGTGCAATCGGCTGGGCTCAAAAAGTTCAGCATGGAGCTCGGTGGCAAGTCGCCTTTTGTGATTTTTGCAGATGCTGATTTGACCCGGGCGTTGGATGCGGCGATTTTCATGATCTTCAGCAACAACGGTGAGCGCTGCACGGCGGGCAGCCGCATTCTGGTGCAGCAATCGATCTACGCCGACTTTGCACAGAAGTTTGCCGAACGCGCCAAACGCATTGTGGTGGGCGACCCGCTGGATGAAAAAACCATTGTCGGCCCAATGATCAGCCAGGCGCATCTGGCCAAGGTACGCAGCTATATCGAACTCGGCCCCAAAGAAGGCGCAACACTGCTCTGTGGCGGCTTGGACACGCCTGATTTGCCAGACCAGGTGAAGCGCGGCAATTTTGTGCTGCCGACCGTGTTTGCCGATGTCGACAACCGCATGCGGATTGCACAGGAAGAAATCTTCGGGCCGGTGGCGTGCCTGATTCCGTTCAAAGACGAGGCCGATGCGATTCGTTTGTCCAACGACATCAGCTATGGCTTGTCCAGCTATGTGTGGACCGAGAACCTGTCCAAGGCGCACCGCATGGCCGCTGCGGTGGAGGCCGGCATGTGCTTTGTCAACAGCCAGAACGTGCGCGATCTGCGCCAACCTTTTGGGGGAACGAAAGCCAGTGGCACCGGGCGCGAAGGCGGTACCTGGAGCTACGAGGTGTTTTGTGAACCGAAAAACGTCTGTGTGAGTCTGGGCAATCACCACATTCCACATTGGGGAGTCTGACCATGGGAACCTTAGCCTTAGCCGCAAAAATCACCCACGTGCCCAGCATGTACCTGTGTGAATTTCCAGGACCGCATTTTGGCAAACGTGATGCTGCCATTGCCGGGCACAAAGAAATCGACCGCCGTTGCCGTGCTTTGGGCGTAGATACCATTGTGGTGTTTGACGTGCATTGGCAGGTCAACAGCGAATACCACCTCAATTGCGCGCCCAGGTTTGAGGGCGTTTACACCAGCAACGAGCTGCCGCATTTCATCAAGAATATGCCTTATGCCTACCCGGGCAATCCAGAACTGGGGCATGTGATTGCCGAT
>JAYUJX010000488.1:0-1182 GCA_043764955.1 Polaromonas sp. | reverse complement strand
ATTCTGCCGCGCTCACATGCACGTTGACCGCGCCGTGGTGTTCGGCCGGGAACTGCGTCAGCTCAAAATAATGGGTTGCAAACAGCGTGAAAGCCTGCGTTTTGTCGTGCAAATGCGCTGCAATGCCGCTGGCCAGCGCCAAACCGTCAAAGGTGGACGTGCCACGGCCAATCTCGTCCATCAGCACCAGGGAGTAAGGCGTGGCGCTGTGCAAAATCTGCGCCGCCTCAGTCATTTCCAGCATGAAGGTAGATTGCGCGTTGGCCAAGTCGTCTGCCGCGCCGATGCGGGTGTGGATCGCGTCTATCGGCCCGAGTCGGCAACTGGCGGCGGGCACGTAGCTGCCCACGCTGGCCAGCAGCACAATCAGCGCAACCTGCCGCATATACGTCGATTTACCGCCCATATTGGGGCCGGTGATGATTTGCATGCGTTGTTTGTGGCCAAGCGTGGTGTCGTTCGCGATGAAGGCGGCGCTGGAGGTTTCCGCCAGCCGCGCCTGTACGACAGGGTGGCGACCTTGGCTGATGGCTATGCACGGCTCGCGGACAAACTGCGGCGCACACCAGCCCAACGTCAGTGCCCGCTCGGTCAGCGCGCACAGCGCATCCAGCGTGGCGATGGATTTGGCAAGCTGCGAGAGCGGCGCGATGAAGGCTTGCAGCTCGTCCAAAACGCCTTCAAACAACCACTTTTCCCGTGCCAAGGCCCGGTCTTGGGCGCTGAGCGCCTTGTCTTCAAAAGCTTTCAGCTCAGGGGTGATGAAGCGCTCGGCATTTTTCAGGGTCTGGCGGCGGCGGAAGTCGGCCGGTACTTTGTCGGCCTGGCCGGTGCTGACCTCGATGTAAAACCCATGCACTTTGTTGAACTGTACCCGCAGCGTCGCAATGCCGGTGCGGGCTTTTTCGCGGGTTTCTAGGTCGAGCAAAAAGGCGTCGCAGTTATCGGCAATAGCGCGCAGTTCGTCCAGGTCTGCGTCAAAACCCGTGGCGATCACGCCGCCGTCGCGAACCATGGCTGACGGTTCGGGCAGGATGGCGCGTTGTAGCAGTTCTGCACAAGCTGGGGGTGCTTCGAGTTTGTTGGCGATTTTGGTCAGTAAATGGTTGGAGTTTTCAAACTCAGTGTCTAATTCACTCTCAATATCAGGAACTAAATCGACATGTAGCCGGCGTATTTGTT
>JAYUJX010000487.1:0-1184 GCA_043764955.1 Polaromonas sp. | reverse complement strand
ACACTGACGGAAACTCCAACACTCAAAGGACGTAGAAAAATCTCGGATAGCTTGGATGTCCTCTCTATTGCGATGAGAGTCTTCTATTCCCCAGCATTTGCGGGTTGTATGGCACCACTCAAGGAGGTACTAACTGGGTCGTCCGACCCCTTGAAGCTTGTTCCCGACGATCTGCTCCAACACAGCATAGATATCTGCCTGGGCAGGTGGGGCAAGACCGTGCGAAGTGAAAGCCGCTCGGCAGCATTCCCTGACATTGCACTGTCAGATCCGACAGGATGTGCGACACTACTGACATCAATGCTGGCTGCAACTGTAGCGAGCCTCGCAGGGGACAATGTAGTCCGGCAAGACCTGCACTTTCGGACGTACATTAAGCCTACGTTGAAGTTGGTGCCCACCATTCGTACGAAAGAGGTTGTAGCAGCGAAAGCCACCCCAGAAAGCATCTGCTTGTACCACGTCCTGAAGCAACTCAAGGTTGTCACAGGGAAGGGCAACCTGGTATCATGCTCAAAGGAGAAGGACTGCCCAAAGCGACACCTTCTCCTCTCAAAGCTGTCGGATACTACCGTGCGCGCGACCATCGGTAGACTACCGGACGCCTTACGAGACATTGCACTAGCGCACCTCGACAAGGCGAAGAAGTAGGATGAGGGTGGCACGACTCTGAGGAGGCTGCCACAAGGAAGGGTTTGGGACCCAGGGGGGGGACAGGAGGAGGTTCCAAGTGCTTAGGTCACAAGACGACACGGACAGCAGCGCAAGGGCAGTGATGGCGGGACCATCAGCTGCAGGGAATAAGGAGGGCAGATCAGAGGCAGCGACGGCGAGGCCATCAGCTGCAAGGGATAAGGAGGGCAGACCAGAGGCAGCGACGGCGAGGCCATCAGCTGCACGGGGAAGGATACCAGCAACAACAGCCTTGAATGATCAAGACTTCGACATGCAAAACGAAATACTGGAATGCGCGGCAGCATATTTCCTGGAGGGAGTAGCTCCCCCGCGAGAAACACTTCGGATTACAATAGCGGAGGCAGTGAAAGCAGCCAGTACCAACTACGGAATAGCTGAAGCTAATGAGTGGGCGAATGGCTTCGAGTTCCCGCAAGACGTTCTAGACAGCGACCTCCGCTGCTTTCGAGCCGCTCAGCTGGATTTCGAGACCATGGTGAGAAGGCGAC
>JAYUJX010000486.1:0-1185 GCA_043764955.1 Polaromonas sp. | reverse complement strand
CCACACCATTTTTGGTGATGTACAGCAACAAAATTGTGATGAAACTGGTCAGCAGCGATTGGCTGCAGCAATCCTTGCAAATGACCGGCATTGCCCGCAAAGCCATGGGCGCAAACAAACATGTGATTATTTGTGGCTATGGCCGTTGCGGACAAAATCTGGCGCGATTGCTCACCGCAGAAAAGATTCCCTATATCGCTCTAGATCTTGACCCAGATCGCGTTCACCAAGCCGCCGCCGCTGGTGATAAAGTTGTTTATGGAGATGCTGTGCGTTTGCAGGCGCTTATGGCTGCCGGCTTGGCGCGGGCCAGCGCTGTGGTGGTTACCTACTTGGACACGCCAAGTGCGATAAAAGTTTTGGCAAATATTCGCAGCCACGCACCCAAAGTCCCTGTGATTGTGCGTACGGCGGATGACCATGACATTGAAAAACTGCAGCTCGCAGGCGCGACAGAAGTCGTGCCAGAAGCCATTGAAGGCAGCTTGATGTTGGCTAGCCATGCCTTGGCGCTGGTCGGCGTGCCGATGCGTCGAGTTATTCGCGTTGTGCAAGACCAGCGCGATGCACGCTACAACTTATTGCGCGGTTACTTTCATGGCAATGACGACGATACAGCGGATGAGCTAGACAGTGCCCGTTTAACTTCGGTCACATTAAGTGAACGAGATCAAGCGGTTGGCAAGCAATTTATACACATCGTGAACGCACTAAAAGATGTACAACTCATCAGTTTGAAACGCAAAAATGGGCAACAAATAACGCTGAGCGAGGCGCATACATTTGCAGATGCAGACTCGCTGCTAAAGGCGGGTGATACCTTGGTACTTTCTGGCAAACCGGAAGCGTTAGACTTGGCTGAAAAGCAACTGGTGAACGGTCGATGACGCATCATCCTACAGCGCAGCAACCGCTGCCTAAAGTTTTGTGGGCTTTGCTGTTTGGCAATTTTGTGATCGGTACGGGCGTCATGATAGTGCCCGGTACTTTAAGCGTCATCAGCCAATCAATGCATGTTTCTGTTGCGACGACGGGGCAACTTATTTCTGCTGGCGCTTTGTTGATGTGTATTGGCGCACCCTTGTTTGCATCCGTGGTTGCAGGTTGGGACAGGCGTCGTTTGTTGGCGTTGTCCATGCTTTGGTACGCTATCTTCCATGCTTTGTGCGCAGTTATGCCTGATTT
>JAYUJX010000485.1:0-1186 GCA_043764955.1 Polaromonas sp. | reverse complement strand
CCGCACTCATCTTGCCTTTGGCTATGTTGTCTGCGTGTCTGGCGTTGAACGAGCGGCGTCTGGCGCGGTCCGCTTCGCTCTCGCCTTCCTTCTTGGGCGAGCCGGTTACGCCTTGCTGCCCGAAGCGGATAGTCTTTGTTTCCGTTCCGACTTTGGCGACCACAATATGACTCTTGGTTTTATGATCGGGCGTTTTCTTGGGTTTGTTGAATCCGGTTACGCCTGCGGCTTTGAGCTTTGGATCCATTTATTTCTCCACCGATTTTAAAACCCACACGTCGTCGGTCAGGCTCAAATCGGTAACATATTTGTAGGACATAAAATGATGCCCTTTGTCGCCCCATGCTTTTCCCCAGCTGTTGCGCACGAGGAACAATTGCTTCTCGTCGTCGTAGCCAACAAGGCACATGGCATGTCCGCCAGTTACCGAGGTGAACAGATCTGGGTCCGGCATGATGTTGTCCATCAGCTTGTCGTGGTTCTCGTACAGCGTTGAGCCGAACACAACAGGGTGCCCTTCTGCAAGCGCTGCCTTGATCACGTTTGCCTTGGTGCTGTCTATCTTCTGGTACTCAACTGCTTGGCGAAGCAATGCGTCTTTGTATACGGACGCAGGTGGCTTGAGAGTAAACTTGCTTGGGGTGTAGGGGTACAGCTTCTCATCTGCTGCGCCTAACTTGGCGATAACCTTAAACGCATCTGAAATATACATCCCGGAATCTTGGTTCTGCCAGCCGCGAACCGCACGGCCCTGAAAGTACAGCGCCAAGCGTGACGGCATGACCGCTGCTTTACCGTTCTGCTTCTGTGCAACGATGTGGGCTGCAGCCACTGCATGCGCAACACATGATCCAATACTGCCTTGGTTCCATACAGGCGGCAGTAAAGGCCGCAGGTCTACGGATTTAGGAAGCGCTCGGGTAGTCTTCGGGGCGAACGCGTATGCTCTCGCGTCTGGCAGGGCAGGCATCCACCCTAGTTTTCGTGTGGTCATAGCAACTTGATCTCCGGTCCGTTGGCGGGGTCGTTTAGGCGCATGACTACTGTAACGCCAGCCGGCCATCCGGCTGAACGGGTGTAAACCTGCGTCTCTGATACTTGAGCGCTGACCGTGCGCGAGCCTTCGCTCAACACCTTGTTGGTCTTTGGATCGGTGATGCGGCGGTACGCAATACCTTTGAGCTTA
>JAYUJX010000484.1:0-4314 GCA_043764955.1 Polaromonas sp. | reverse complement strand
CTGAAATTTTGTAACTCACACTCGCGCCGCCTGCTTCTCGTTTTGAAGCCGTGACTAGCTCTTTGGTGAGTGTGATATCAACTTTAACAACGATTTGTTCGCTTACTTTGTAGCTGACATTGGCGCCGGCTTCTTCCCTACCAGCAGTGATGCCTGCATTGCTGTTTTGGAAGTCGGCGTCTGCCTTGCTGACATACCCGCGTGCTTGCAGGTCATCACCCGTATGGCGCAGCTCCATTCGCGCAGCCTGACCAGACTGAACGACCGCAGAGGGTACAACGCCACCTAGAGACGTTGGTGAGCCGCTGGTTGCCGAGGTGATGGCATCGATACTTTGGTTGTAAAACTGTGTGCCCGTGCTTTTGGCTACTTCTGCCACAAAATAAGTTTGTGCACCCAGTTTGACTTCTGCGTTGATGCCACTCAGTTTGTAGGGCGCGAAAGTATTTTTATCCTCAACATGTGAGGCACCAATTGACACAGGACCAACTTTAATTTTCGCGTCAATCCCACCCACCCAGAATTTTTCTCCACCTTCATCGACTTCATAGGTTGTACGAATCGACACAGGGTTGAGATTCTCATCCACAGAGGGAACGGGTTTGCGGAACAACATCTTGCCAGTAAAGGGCTCAAAGTCGTAATCGACAAAACGGGTCAGCAATTCTCGTTTCAAGATGACCGAAACTTGCGCTCTGTCGCGAACCAACAACTCAACTTTTTCTGAATTAGCAACAGCATTAGGCAGACCTACCGCGTAGGGGCCGCTGATACCCAAACCAGGCTGCTCGTCAACATAGGCTCTGAGCGTATCGCGCGCGGCCCAAGCGCTGACTTTGACGGTCTCATTCTCGAAGTGATACTTACCACCCGTGAGACTGCGGCTGTAGCTGGCAAGTTTGGTTGCCTCATCCGTCGCAGTAGTTGTGTAATCACCGTATAGCAAGTAACTCTTGTCTTTATCGACACGCACATACAAACGGCTGGTGCTTTGTGCGTCAAAGTTTTTTATTGAAGCATCGCCAAAGACGGGGTAGTAGGTGTTCGGATCAATGTCACGGAACAGTTTTTGCTGAACGATTTTGTCACTGTCGTAAGCAGCTGTGAGTAAATATTCGCCTTTGACAGTGCCTTTGACAAACATAGCAACACGGCCTGCGACGGTTTGACGTTTGTCTCCATCGTCTGTCGTTTTAGCAAAGTTGCGCAAAGTTTCATCAAAATCTGTGGTCGCAATGTTCGGTGTCAGCGCATCTTTTTTGAACTTGGTCAAACTAATAGCGCCTTCAACCATACCAACCACCAACATGGGGCGCAAGTCAGGTACAAAATCAACCGTACCCTGAACTTTAACCGCACCAGAACTGACGCGAAGCAAAGATTCGCCTGCGACGTTTGAAGCGATGAAATTCAAACAGGCTTCACCTGTTTTAGTAACCACTTCTAATGTAGAGACTTGTGTTGAATAGCCATCAATACTGAGTCTGCCCAAGCTGGTTTCAATCAGCAGTTTGACAGGGGTTGTGATCAACGCGCCTGATGCATCGTAGACTTTGACACCGATTTTGAGAGCAGCTCGTCCATCTGCAGGCGCTTTTGCGTCTGACACTGACAACAAGATTTTTGATCCCAGTGGCAAGCCTTTGCTCTCGCCCCACAGACCTAAATCTGATGCGACGGGCAAACGGGAATTGTTCGAACTCAAAATATCTAGGTCGGAACCATCTGAGTTTTTAAACACAACGCCAGCCGAGCCACAAACAGCGCTTGGAGTGCTTGTCGGGCTTGCTGAAACAACCAGGTTCTCTGTCGTTGTTTGCGCCAACAACTGAGTGGCAAAGCCCGCCGTCATAAGCGCCAAAATAGCAGTTGCAACTGGCTTAAGTGCACTGTTTTTTGCAGTCGTGATCATAGTAGAGCTCAGAGCAAGGGTTTTTGCTTTGTTTGATGCAGGTGTATTCAGTTGGTAGTTCATTTTGAACCTCCAGCTTGTTTACATTCGATCGAATCAGGTTGTGTGGTGCACAAAAATGGTATCGAATACCCCTGCTGACTCGAATCAAACTCTAAAGGTTTGGGAGGCGTCGATGAAGCGGAGGAAGTTGAGGTCACGGACCCAGATTTGATGCGTTGGTTGACTTGCTCCAAGATACTTGGCGTGCAAGACCCTTCGATGAAATCAGCTCGGTACAACTCTCCGGCTTTGATGTTCATCAGCAAGCTCACGCCGTCACCTAAGTTGCGGTTGCTTGTGATTCCCATACGGCTGCCAACTGGCATGGTCGTTGTATCAACTTGCATGACATGGCTGATGGCCCGTACGCCACAGATGCTGTATTGACCATTTTCATCAGTGGTCATGTTCGTACCATCTTCCATGTACAAACGAACACTTGGAATACCTAACTCGCCTTTATCTTGCATCGCATTTTGATTACAGTCAACGAAGACCTTTCCAGCAACGCAGGCTTCTCGTGTAAACACACCGCGAGTTACCAAGATTTTGGCAGTTGCTACCAAGGATGATGTCGCAAACGGTGCTTTTGCTTGGGCACGATTGATACCATCACCCAGGTCGGAGCCGATCCCCAAACGAACACGATAGCGAATTTCAACTATTTCTTTGTTGACAACTGTACCAATGTTGTAAGTCACGGCAGGGCCAGGTGAACCGGTTGGGTTGGCCATGGCAGAGATCACACCACCACGAACAAGCTTGACAGTTCCTTCGATCAGCTTGAAGCCCAACGGCAGCTTGTCAGAAATAGTCACGTTTTTGGTTGTTCCACCCACAGATTTAACGCGCAACGAGTACTCGACAGAATCGCCAAGTTCTGCATTTTTGACACCAGCACGTTTTTCCAAAAACAGACCCGTTTGTACGATAACCGTTGCGCAGGTCTTGCCGCTTTCTTTATCGGTCCCAGTCAAATTACTTGTGCTTTTTGCAACTACGCAGTTAGATGCTTCTCCGCCTTCTACAGCATCACCAAGCTTCATTTGGTAGCGAAGTTCAACAGTGCTCGTCGCTGCAATGGTGCCTATATCAAATACCAACTCACCATTTGCGACGGTCGGTGAAGCAATCGCTACGCCACCAACTTTTGCAGTACCTGTCACATATTCGAAACCAACTGGTGGCTTGTCTGTCACCTTTGTTTTAACTGCACTTGTACTTGAGTTAGTAATTAATATTGAATATTCGACAACTTCACCAGCAGTTGTAACTTTCGTTACCGTCGATTTTTTAATACCCAATTCACCATCATCTTGAGCTGCAAAAATAATACTGGTTGGCACACCTGAAGCTGAGTCACCGCCAACCGTGGTCGGCGGTAATGGCGTTGCGGGCAAGGTACCCGGTGGTCCTGATGTTGATGGTGCTGACGTTGAAATGTCTGTTGCAGCCGCATTCGTTGGCGGTACCGGCACCCCAGATGCCTGGAACGTGTAGCCAGGATTCACAACTGTATCACTGGCAACTGCACTTGCATAAGCTAAATTATTTTGAGAGGTGGTAGGAAGATCACCTGTACCAAAATCAATCGTTACTTTGAATGTAGCTACGCATGACTGGCCGCCAGTCAAATCATTGACACCAGAGAACAAGGCACTTGCTGCGGCAGTACCTAGGAATGGCGTACTTGCGGGTGTACAAACTGCGCCATTAGCACCGTTAGAAACCGCATAGTTACTGACGGTAATAGAAGTCGCTGTTGGGAATGTAGACTTCAAATTATCGTCAACTTGTACGTTGTATGAAGTGGGTGTACCGACACAGCCAGCTGGCGCAGAAGCGCATACATTGGCTACAACAATGCTATAAGACACTTCAAATAGTTTAGGGCTGATTTGTTTAGGTACGCCCACTGCTTTAACTGTATCGATAGCTGTAATTGGCACTGTTATGGTGGCGTCTTTGCAGTTGGTCGGGTTGAGCTTTTCACACAGGGTGTACACGATGCTGTACACGCCCGCTGGCGTGCCCGCCGGCACGCTGACCACGCCTGTGGTCGGGTCCAGGGTCGGCACCGGCGCGCCACCTATTGAGGTTGCCGGTGTTTTGACGACCAAGGTGGCGTTGCCGCTGGCGCCCACGGTCGCGGCTGCGCCATTGACGCTGTCGTTGCTCAGCGCGTTGCCCGCTGTCGGGTTGCCGCTGGCGCCATTAATGCCGCTGATAGTGTCGTTGGTCGCGGTTACATCACTAACCAAGTTGGGTCCCACTGAGGCGCAGCTGGCCGCTGGTGCGCAGCTCGGCCCAGGTGTCGGTGGTGTGCCGCCTCCGGTTGGGTCGGTCGAGATGTAGTTGGT